>NZ_JBHXSG010000001.1:425583-641642 GCF_042714835.1 Streptomyces sp. NPDC058678
AGAGGTCGTTCCCCCGTGGGGGAGGTGCCCGGTCGGGGCCTCCGACTAACCACAACGCCCCAACCCCCGCGCGGGCGCGGGCCACCCCCCCCCCCCCCCGCGGGGCCCGCCCCCCGACCGCTCCCCCGGCGCCGGACAGTGGTCCAGCATCGCCCGTGTGCGGCCCGCATGTGCTGTCACCAGCACATGACCGCTGTTTCCCCCGAACCCCAGCTGGAGTACAGGCGCACACGGACGAAGTAGCGGCGGCCCTTGACGAGACGGGCCTTGATCGTGGCGTTGCGCGGGGTGCCCCCGTCGTCCTCGCCGGTGAGGTAGCGGGGCTCGCCGTCCCGCTCCTCGAAGAGCACCACCAGGGCGTCGCTGTCGCCGAAGGTGCCCACGGTGTACTCGCGGGTCTCCGGCGGCTCGACGACGAAGTCGGCCTGTTCGCCCGGGCCGAGACCGAGCGGCGCGGAACGGAAGGGCACCAGCGCGGGCGCCCGCGGCGGCCGGGCCGGCGGGTACCAGCGCAGCACGTACTCCTTGTCGGCGGCGGAGAGCGTGCCGGGCGGGTGGAGACCCGCGCGGTACTGCTCCGGCTCCAGGATCAGCCCCGCCTCGAAGGGATACTCCATGATCGACTGCGGATCCCACACGGAGCCGTTCACCTCGCGCGGGTCCAGCTTGCGCAGGATGTTGAAGAACGTGCGGTCCCGGCTCCAGAAGTTCGGCGGGCCCGCCAGATCGGCGTAGACGGCCTCGTCGTCCCAGTGGATGCCGGCGAACGGGCTCTGGTGCTCGTGCAGCATGCCGAGCCCGTGACCGATCTCGTGCAGGGCCGTTCCGCGCTCCCCGGGCGCGGTCAGGTCCCAGCCGAAGTTCATGGTGCGTTCGTTCAGGCCGACCTGGAGCGCGTCCTTGCCGACGGTCGACCAGGAGCCGTCGCCGAGCTGGAACCCGATCCGCAGTTCGGCCTCAGAGCGGTCTCCGACCTCGGCGAACGACACCCCGATGCCGAGGTCCTGCCACTCTTCGAAGCACTCGCGTACGACGTCCCGCTGGTCCTTGGGGCCGGCCCACGAGACGCGCCTGGTCGCACCGGATCCCGGGACGGGAATGACGGACCCGTCGGTGTCGTCGTCGAAGAAGCAGTAGTGCAGCAAGGTGTGGTTGGCCCACATCCGGCTGCCGGCGATGAGCGCACTGTGCCGCTCGGCGGCCAGTCCCGGCACGAAGGCCGGGGCGGGCTGCCACGCGAGCGAGCAGTAGCGTGCGGTCATGGCGAACAGACTGCCGCGGGCCGCCCCCGGGCGCCTGAGTCGGGGGCTACTCAAGTCCCCCTGTATCAGGCGTGAGTATGGCGCCTCTTGTAGTCGTGACGATTTTCGAACGGGACGCGAAGACGCTGGAGCTGCCCTGGCCGTTCACCGGCCGGGAGGACGAACTCGAACTGGTCCGCCGGGCCCTGTCCGTCGCACGCCAGGGCATCGTGGTGACCGGGCCGACGGGCAGCGGCAAGACCCGCCTCGCCACGGAGGCCGTGCGCGGCACCGACTGCGCCAAGCTCGCGGGGACGCCCGAGACCCGGCAGATCCCCTTCGCCGCCTTCGCGCACCTGCTCCCCGAGCACGTCTCCCTGCACCGCGCCGTGCAACTCCTCGCCGACACGCGGGTGTTGCTGGTCGACGACGCCCACCTGCTCGACGACGCCTCGGCCGCCCTGGTCCACCAGCTGGCCGTGCACGGACGCACCCGCCTCCTCGTCGTCGCCACCGAGGGCGCCCCGGTGCCCGGAGCGGTCTCCCGGCTGTGGACCGGGGAGCTCCTGCCGCGCCTCGCCCTGCAACCCCTGTCCCGGGAGGAGACGGCCCACCTGCTCGCGGCGGGTACCGGCGACGGCCTGGAGCCGCTCACCGTCAACCGCCTGCACCGCCTGTGCCAGGGCGACCTACGACTGCTGCGCGACCTGCTGGGTGCCGTGCGCGAACTGCTCACCCCCCTCCCGGGGGCCGACGGCGCCCGGGCCTGGCGCGGCCCGGTGCCGATCACGGCGACCGTCCGCGAACGCACCGCCCACCTCCTCGACCGCACCGGCCCCGCGGAGCGCGAAACACTCGACCGGCTGGCCTTCGCCGAGCCCCTCCCGCTCCCCATGGACGACCTCGACCTGCGCACCCTCGAACACCTGGAGGCCGACGGCCTGGTCCACGTCGACGACCACGGCGCCGCCCGCCTCGCCCACCCCCTGCACGGCCCGGTACTGCGCGCCGCGGCCGGACGGCTGCGGTCCCGACGGCTGGCCCGGACGCCGGACAGCTGCACGGCCGCCCTGGCCGCCGAGTCGGCCGCGCTGACCAGGGGGATCGAGCGGGCGGACGTACGGGCGATCCCGGCACCGGTGGGGGAGTGGCTGCTGGACGAGGGCGCTGTGGTGCCCGCCGGATACGCGGCCGTACGCGCGCGGTTCTCGCGGCTGCGGGGGGAACTGCGCGAGGCGGCGGCCTGGGCGGGGGAGGGGCTGAGGGGAGCTCCCGGGGACCGGCCCTGCCGCGTCGAACTCGCCTTGGCCGCCGCCCAGTCGGGCGAGACGGTCATGGAGACCGTCGTAGGGGTGGCGACGGTCTGGCAGGCGGCCGCCCGAGGTGACCTCGACACGGTGGCGGCGGCCACGGACGACCCGTACGACGCCGTCCGTGTCGGCGCGCCCGACACCGCCGCCGGCAGGCTGACCGGCGTGTTCGCCGCCCACGCCGACGCGCTCGCCCGCGGTGACGGACCGGCCCTGGACCATGCGGCCGCACGACTGGAGGAGCGGGGCTTTCTGCTGTTCGCCGCCGAGGCGCACGCCCAGGCCGTACGCGCGCACCGCGACCCACGCGCCGCCCGCACCTCACGCACCCGTGCCGTCGCGCTGGCCCGCCGCTGCCAGGGCGCCCGCACACCCGCGCTGTCCGGGCTGGTCCTCGGCGAACTGACCGCACGCCAGCGGCAGATCGTCACGCTCGCGGCCGCCGGCCTGAGCAACCGGCAGATCGCGGAGAAACTCACCCTGTCCGTCCGTACCGTCGGCAATCACCTCTACAGCGCGTACGCCCGCCTCGGCGCGAGCGACCGCGGCGCGCTGCCCTGGCTCGTCGAACTGCCGGAGGCGCAGCCGGCCTGAGCCGCCCACAGGACCGGCGGTCTGACCCCCGTGATCGGGGGTGGGGTCAGGCCGCCACACACGCGGGCGGGTCAGGCCGCCCCGAACGCCGAGAACGCCCACCCCGTCGCCTGGTGGGTCGCGTCGCCCGGCAGCGCGGCACGGGCGTCGCGCAGCGCCTCGGCCAGGGACAGGCCGGCGTCGAGCCCCTTGTGCAGGGCGAGCATCAGGGGCACCACCGCGGCGTCGTTGACGGGCGCGCTGCACGCCACCACCCCCGCCGTGCCCAGCGGCAGCAGCGCGGTGACCAGGCCGAGCAGTTCGTCGGCGCCGACGGACGCGAACCGGGCGGTGTCGCAACAGGACAGGATGATCCGGTACGGGCTGCGGTCCAGGCGTTCGAAGTCATGGACGATCAGCGGGCCGTCGGCCATCCCCAGCGACGAGAACAGGGGGCTGTCCGCGCGGAACGTGCCGTGCGCGGCGATGTGCGCCAGCGCCGACCCGTCGAGCTCCTCCAACACCCGGGGAACACACGCGTCCTCGTCCTCCAGCACGGTCGATCCGCCGTACCGGCCGGCCAGTTCGGGCACCTCCGCGCCCCCGGTCGCCAAACCGGGGCCCCGCACCAGCACCTGGCGTCCGCCCGGCGGCGGCGCCGTCTCCAGGGCGCGCAGCCAGCTGCTCGCCGACGGCGACACGCTGAACACCCGCTCCCGCAGCGAGGGCAGCAGTGCCCACGGCACCCGGTGCAGCCGCCCCGGCGGCACCACCACGAGCGGTCCGCTGCCCAGATGCGCCGCCGCCGGACCGAACAGCAGCTCCTCCAGCCGGCGCCCCGCGGCCTCCACCACCGGAAGCCGCGCCTCCGCACCCGGATGGGCCAGCCGCCGCAAGCCTGCCTGCACATGCTCGGCCTCGGTCTCCGCCTCGGCCAGCAGCCCGGCCTCGAACCGCCGCACCCGCCCCCGCCCGCACAGCAGCACCTGCACCCGCCCGTCGAGCACGGCCAGCTCCACCAGCCGTACCTCGTCCCCCAGGCGCTCCAGCAGCCGGGCGGGGTCGAACCGGTCGCCGTCGCCGGGCGCCTCGCCGCGGATGTGCAGGGTCCGGGAGCGGACCTCCCGCTCCAGCCGCCGCTGGTCGCGCTCCAGCGTCGGCACCGGACGGCCCTCCATCCGGGCGGCCTCGGCGCGGGCGGCGATCTCCCGGAACGCGGTGAGGCCGCTGAGCAGGGCGGGGTCGGCCGGGGGCCGGGTCGGCGGCGCGGACAGGACGGTGGCCCGCCAGCGCTCGCTCCACACCAGCAGCCGCCGCGGGCCGCCCGAGGCGAGACTGGCCTGCTGGGCCAGCGCGGCGAGTTCCGCGCCCTGCGCGGTGGCCCGGGCCCTCAGCTCCGAGGCGCCGAGCGTCATCCGGTGGTCGTCCAGCACGTCGAGGCCGTGCCGGCAGGCATTGAGGACACCCCGGCCGGAACCGGCGGCCCGGGCCCGCAGCGCCTGCGCCGCCCAGCCCGTCATCCGCGCCAGCGGCGGCCCGTTGCGCCTGCTGCGGGCGGCGACCGTCAAATGCCGTTCGGCGTCCGCCGTCCAGCCGAGGGCGAGGGCGATCCGCCCGGCGAGCAGCGAGGCCTCCGGCGCGGCCGGCGCGCCGAAGCCGGCCAGCCGGTCGGCCACCGCGGCGGCATCCGCGACCATCCGGCCCGAGCGGCGCCCGGTGGCGACCCGCGCCTCGATCAGCACCAGCCTGGCGTGCGTCTCCCACCAGGTGCGCCGCTGCCCGGCGAACAGCCGTACGGCCATGTCCGCGCGCGCGATCGCCGTGTGCGGGTCGCCCGCCAGCCGGGCGGCGCGGGCGGCGGCCAGCAGCAGTTCTGCCTTGCGGGTGGACTGCCCGCCGATGCCGTCGAGCACGGCGATCGCCGAGTCCGCCTCGCCCAGCGCCTCCGGGGCGAGCCCGGCCGCCATCAGGACCTCGCAGCGGCGGATGTTGAGCATGAAGGTCGGCGTGCCGAGCTTGGCGTACCGCTCCTCGGCCTCGTCGAGCAGCCGTAGCGCCGCCGGGATGTCGCCCGAGCGGTACGCGGCCAGGCCCCGGCTCTCCACCGCGTCCGCCTTGTCGTGCTCCTGGCCGGTGGTGTCCCACAGCGCCTCGGCGGCGGTGAAGTCGGCGTCGGCGCGGTCCACCGCGCCGAGCGCCAGATGCACGGTCGCGCGCAGCGTCAGCGCGCGCGCCGTCCAGATGACGTCGTCCGCCTGCCGCAGCACGGGGACCGACCGGCGCACGTCGTCCAGCGCCTGACGGTGATGCCCCAGCACCCACGAGGCGTAGGCCCGCCGGAACAGCACCCGCGCGCGTGTGTGCCCGCTGCTCACCGCGACTCCGCGTTCCAGCGCCTTCAGGCCCTCCCGGGTGCGGCCCGCGTGCACCAGCGCCACGCCGAGGGCGGCCAGGACGTCCGCCTCCCGGTCGGCCGACTCCGCGCGCGCCGCCAGATCGCGGGCGCGACGCAGGTGGTGCAGCGCGATCCTGAGGTCCCCCCAGTCCCGCTGCCAGATGCCGATCACCTGGTGGGCGACGGAGGCACACCACGGAGACGGATCGGAGTCGAGCACCGCCTCTGCCCGCGCCAGCGCCTCGTTCGGTGCGGCGAACACCATCGGCAGCAGTTCGAGAACCGAGTCGCTTCCCGCTGTCACTCCATGGATGGTAGTGGCCCCGGTCGCACGCCACACAGGGTTGTCGCTGTATCAATCGCCGTCTTGGCGGCTCTGACTGACGACCGCCGCCTCAACCGGAGGACATGCCATGGCACCACAGCGTTTCCACGAGCAGTTCGACCAGATCCAGCGCTCCATGCCCGACGTCCCCCTCGCTCTCGGGCCCGACGACGCCGCGGAGTTCATCTACGAGAAGGGAGTCGTGCTCGCCCGGGACGGTGAGGAGGCGCGGCTCGTCGAGGACAGCGTGCGCAGCCACTTCACCGCGGCGCCCGACCTGACCGCCGACCACGTGCGACGGGCGAGCCCGGAGACCAACCGCTCGGGCATCACCCGTATCCACGTCGGCGACCCCGGCCAGGGCGGCCGAAGCGCCGACCAGGCCGTCGCCCACGCCCTGCGCGCCCTGCGCGAGCCCGAGGGGCGCGCCGGACGCCGGCTGGTCAGCCGTAACCACGTGGTGTCGATCGCGGTCAACTCCTGCCCCGGTGACGAACCCGTGCCCGCCCCGCGCGCCCAGGGCACCAACCCGGCCCCGGCAGAGGCCGGTCACGACCCGGACACCGCCGTCGGCGTCCTCGTCATCGACAACGGCCTCACGCACGACTACGCGGCCCTGCCCCTGCTCGCGCACGTCCAGGGCGACCTGCACGGCACCGAGACCGACAGCGCGGGCAACCTCCTGCAGTACGTCGGCCACGGCACCTTCATCGCCGGGCTCGTCGCGGCCGTGGCACCCAACACGGACGTCACCGTGCTGAACACCCTGAACGACGCCGGCGCCATCCTGGAGTCGGAGTTCGGCGAGCGGCTCTTCGACGCCGTCGACCAGCACGGCTGGCCCGACGTCATCAGTCTCTCCGCGGGCACCTCCAACGGCCGCACCGACGGACTGCTCGGCATGGACGCCTTCATGGAGGAACTCCGGCAGCAGCGCACCCTGCTGGTCGCGGCGGCCGGCAACAACGCCAGCGCCACGCCGTTCTGGCCCGCCGCCTACGCCTCGCTGCCCGAGTACCAGGGCGTCGTCCTGTCGGTCGGCGCGCTGCGCGGCGACGGCGAGCACGGCGCCTGCTTCAGCAACCACGGCTCCTGGGTCGACGCCTACGCCCCCGGCGAGCGCCTCACCAGTGCCCTCACCGGCTTCGACGCACCCGTCCCGTACCTGTACCAGCACTCCACGTACGACGCCTGCCGCTACGGCTTCACCTACACCTGCACCTGCCAGTCCCCGCAGCACGCCGGTGTGTTGAGCGAGGAGGGCGACACCGTCACGCCCGACCAGGTGATGTTCGAGGGGCTCGCGCACTGGAGTGGCACCTCCTTCGCCACCCCGGTCGTCGCGGGCCTGGTCGCGGCCCACATGACCGCGCACAAGGAGACCGACCCGCGCGCCGCCCGGCAGCAACTGCTCACCACGAACACCGAGTTCGCGGAAGTGCGTGGGGCGCACGTCCCGGCGCTGCGGCCGGCCACCTGGCGCCCGGTCCCGGTCACGCGGCCCTCGGCGGGCGCATGACGGCCGGAACCGCCCACTCCACGGCGTACGATGACTTGCCGTACACGAGGGGTGGGGCCGTGGACCGTGCAGATGTCGGCGCGCTCGTCCAGTCCGCCGTCGACGGTGACGCGGCGGCCTGGAAGGCGCTGGTGGAAGGGCTGAGCCCACTGGTGTGGTCCGTGGTGCGCGCACATCGGATGTCCGACGCCGACGCGCACGAGGTGTACCAGACCGTCTGGTTCCGTTTCGCCCAGCACCTGGGCCGGATCCGCGAACGCGAGAAGGCGGGCTCCTGGCTGGCCAGCACCGCGCGGCACGAGTGCCTGAAGGTGCTCAAGAGCTCGAGGCGGCTGATGCCGACGGACGACCCGCAGGTCCTGGACCGGGTCAGCGAGGACCGTACGCCCGAGCAGTCCTTCCTCGACTCGGAGGAGGCCGCTGCCGAGACCGAGCGGATCCGGCGGGTGTGGCAGGAGTTCGAGGAACTCGGCGACCGGTGCAGGCAGTTGCTGCGGGTGCTGATGGCCTCGCCGCCGCCGAGCTACCAGGAGGTGTCCGCCGCCCTGGGGATCGCGGTGGGCAGCATCGGGCCGCTGCGCCAGCGCTGTCTGCGCCGCCTGCGGGCCCGACTCGACGCACGGGGGGCGTTGTGAGCGACATGCATGACATGAACGACTTGAACGGTGACTCCTTCGCCGAAGAAGGCATCGGCGACGAGGAGTTCGACGACACGGCCGACCCCACGGAATTCGACACCGGCCTCCTGGACGATCTGCGTCTGGCCGCCGGCATCCTGGACCCGGTGCCCGCCGAGCTGCGGCAGATCGCCGTCGAGGCCTACGCCCTGCACGACCTCGACGCCCGGCTCGCCGAGCTGACCTTCGACTCGCTGGTCGACGCGATCCCGGTCAGAGGAGCGGCGGCCCCGCCGCGGATGCTCACCTTCCACACCGGTGACGTGACCGTCGACGTGGAAGTGACCCCGCAGGGACTGATGGGGCAGGTGCTGCCTCCGCAGCCGGCCAGCATCGAGGTGCTCAGCGGCCCCCGGGCCGGTGCCGCGCTCGTCGCAGACGACATGGGGCGCTTCACGTCCGACGTGCCCCCCGCCGGACCCTTCGCACTGCGACTGCGGGCCGGCGGGGAGGTGGTGGTCACGGAGTGGCTGCGCGCCTGACCCGGCGGTCGCCCTTCACCACGTGACGGGCAGGGTCCGCGGATCCCGTCTTCCGGCGCCGGCGGACCTGGTCGGCGCGGACCGCGAGCCGCAGCCCGGGCAGCCGGTCGGGGACCGCGCCGACCAGGAGCCCGGTCTGCAGGCGGGCGGGGACGTACCGGTGCGGTGGTGCGGCCCGTTGCCGAAGGCGAGACCCGGCTGGGAGTCCCGTTCCGGGTCCGGTCCGGCTAGCCGGTCAGCGCGTCGACGAGGCCGGCCAGCGCCGACGCGAGACGGGTGAGGCCGGGTCCGGCGGGGCCGCCCGGCTCGCTCATGTACGTGTCCCGGCGGATCTCCACCATCAGAGCACCGACCCTCGGCTCGGTCCCGTAGAACTCCAGCGGCACGTACGCCCCGCCGAACGGACTGTCGAGCCCGATCTCCCCGCACCCCGCGAACGCCTCCCGTGCCGCTGCGAGCAGACCGGGCGGCGTGTGGAAGGAGTCGGTGCCCAGGCAGACCGGCGGTCGCGGGCCCTCGCCGTGCAACTCGTAGGGCAGCGCGCCCGTGGGGTAGGAGTGCACATCGATGATCACGGCCCGACCGGCCACGGCGAGCCGCTCGGCCACGGCGTCCGTCATCGCCTGCGCGTACGGGCGGAAGTACCGCGCGATCAACGGCTCCGGGTCGGTGTCCGCGGGCCGCAGCGGTTCGCGGTGCGTGGTGCGCGTGTACACGGCGCCCATACCGACGGCGAGCATCTCCTCCCGTTCGTCCGGGAACCGCTCCGGGTCCACGACCAGCCGGGAGAGCCGATTGACGAACCGCCAGGGGGCGACCGGGGACAGCCGGGAGGCTTCGGCGGCGATCTCGGCGGTGTGCGCGTCGGTGATGTGGTCGAGCTCCCGCTCCAGTTCCGCGTCGTCCAGCACGATCCCCGCGCGCACCCCGGGCGGTATCTCCCGTGCGGAGTGCGGCACGTGCAGGATCACGGGGGATTCCGCCGCACCGGGCAGCAGCTCGAAGGACGGTGCGGCAGAGGTCATGAGGCTGCTCCCGGGGCGTTGTCAGTGGCGTGGTGCACGATCAAGGTGCCACATCGGAACGTCGAGGAAGGGCGGGGGAGCAACATGCCCGTCAACAACCAGCAGGTGACCGCACACCGGTTTCTCAAGGGGCTCTACCGGGACGACTACTACCCGGACCACGTGGTGGACCGGGGCAAGGAGATCCTGCTGCGGCTGTGCGAGCGCATCGAGACCGAGCGGCCTGACGGCCTGGCGGCGCTGTACGTCCTGACCCAGGCCGCCACCGGCGAGTTCAACGACCTCCAGGCCGACTTCGAGGAGGCCGACAGCGACATCGAGACCGTGGCGCGCGAGGAGATAGCCGAGAACTTCTGGTTCGTGGCGCAGGCCTACGGCTTCGCGGACGCGGACGTGGAGGAGCTGATCGCCACCCGGGACTGGTGACAGACGGCTCCGCCCCGGCCGGGCGGCTGCCGGCCGGGGCGGAGTCACGCGGGGCCTCGCGGAGGCCGGTGCGTCAGCTCAGGGACGCGAGCGCCTCGTTCCACGTGGTCGACGGGCGCATGACCGCGGCGGCCTTGGCCGGGTCGGGCTGGTAGTAGCCGCCGATGTCGGCGGGCTTGCCCTGGACGGCGTTCAGCTCGTCGATGATCTTCTGCTCGTTCGCGGCGAGCGTCTCGGCGAGCGCGGCGAAGGCCTTGGCCAGGTCCGCGTCGTCGGTCTGCCGCGCCAGCTCCTGCGCCCAGTACAGGGACAGGAAGAAGTGGCTGCCGCGGTTGTCGATGCCGCCGACGCGACGGGTCGGGGACTTGTCCTCGTTGAGGAAGGTCGCCGTGGCGCGGTCGAGGGTGTCGGCGAGGACCTTGGCGCGGGAGTTGCCGGTGGCCGTCGCGCACTGCTCCAGGGACGGGACCAGCGCGAAGAACTCGCCGAGGGAGTCCCAGCGCAGGTAGTTCTCCTTGACCAGCTGCTGGACGTGCTTCGGCGCGGAGCCGCCGGCGCCCGTCTCGAACAGGCCGCCGCCCGCCATCAGCGGCACGACCGACAGCATCTTCGCGCTGGTGCCGAGCTCCAGGATCGGGAACAGGTCGGTGAGGTAGTCGCGCAGCACGTTGCCGGTGACCGAGATGGTGTCCTCGCCGCGGCGGATGCGCTCCACCGACAGCTTGGTCGCCTCGACCGGGTTCAGGATCCGGATGTCCAGGCCCTCGGTGTCGTGCTCCGTCAGGTACGCCTTGACCTTGGCGATCAGGTTGGCGTCGTGGGCGCGGGTCTCGTCCAGCCAGAACACCGCCGGGTTGCCGGTGGCGCGGGCGCGGGTGACGGCCAGCTTCACCCAGTCCCTGATCGGGGCGTCCTTGGTCTGGCAGGCGCGGAAGATGTCACCGGCGGAGACGGCCTGCTCGATCACGACCTCGCCGGCCTGGTCGACGAGGCGGACCGTGCCGGTGGTCGGGATCTCGAACGTCTTGTCGTGGCTGCCGTACTCCTCGGCCTTCTGCGCCATGAGACCGACGTTCGGGACCGAGCCCATGGTGGACGGGTCGTAGGCGCCGTTGGCGCGGCAGTCCTCGATCACGGCCTGGTACACGCCGGAGTAGCTGCTGTCCGGCAGGACCGCGAGGGTGTCGGCCTCCTGGCCGTCCGGGCCCCACATGTGGCCGGAGGTGCGGATCATGGCCGGCATCGAGGCGTCGACGATCACGTCGGACGGCACGTGCAGGTTGGAGATGCCCTTGTCGGAGTCGACCATGGCCAGCTCCGGGCCCTCGGCGAGCTCGGCGTCGAAGGAGGCCTTGATCTCGGCGCCCTCCGGCAGGGCCTCCAGGCCCTTGTAGATGCCGCCCAGGCCGTCGTTCGGGGTGAGGCCGGCCGCGGCGAGCGTCTCGCCGTACTTCGCGAAGGTCTTCGGGAAGAAGGCGCGCACCACGTGACCGAAGATGATCGGGTCGGAGACCTTCATCATCGTGGCCTTGAGGTGCACGGAGAACAGCACGCCCTCGGCCTTGGCCTTGGCGATCTGGGCGGTGAGGAACTCGCGCAGCGGCGCGACGTGCATGACGGAGGCGTCGACGACCTCGTCCTTGAGGACGGGTACCGACGGGCGCAGCACGGTGGTCGTGCCGTCGTCGCCCACCAGCTCGATGCGCAGGGCGCCGTCCTCGGCGATGACCGCGGACTTCTCGGTGGAGCGGAAGTCGTCGACGCCCATGGTCGCCACGTTCGTCTTGGACTCGGGGGTCCAGGCGCCCATGCGGTGCGGGTGGGTCTTGGCGTAGTTCTTGACCGACGCGGGGGCGCGCCGGTCGGAGTTGCCCTCACGCAGGACCGGGTTGACCGCGGAGCCCTTGACCTTGTCGTAGCGGGCCTGGATGTCCCGCTCCTCGTCGGTCTTCGGGTCGTCCGGGTAGTCCGGCAGTGCGTAGCCCTGGCTCTGCAGCTCGGCGATGGCGGCCTTGAGCTGCGGGATGGACGCCGAGATGTTCGGCAGCTTGATGATGTTGGCCGCGGGCGTCTTGGCCAGCTCACCGAGCTCCGCGAGGGCGTCCGGGATGCGCTGCCCCTCCTCCAGGTACTCCGGGAACAGCGCGATGATGCGCCCGGCCAGGGAGATGTCGCGGGTTTCGACGGCGACACCCGCCTGCGAGGCGTACGCCTGGACCACCGGCAGGAAGGAATACGTCGCCAGGGCCGGGGCCTCGTCAGTGTGCGTATAGATGATGGTCGAGTCAGTCACCGGGTGCTCCGCTCCACGTCTGCAACATTGCTCGACATCAAGATATCTCCTGACCGCCCTCGTCTCGACAGGGGTCCGTACAGTCGTGCGGTCCCACAAGAAATTTTCGCTCTCAGGCAACCGACTCTTCCGATCATGTGGTCATGGAGGGTGATCGCCCACGATCGCCCACTGGATGCGGCGGCCGGACCTGACCCGTCGGCCGCCAGAGCGAAAGCGGACCATGAGATATCGCACCCGAGTGACGGCCCCGGCGGCCGTCCTCATCGGCACGGCCGCGGCCCTGGCCACGGCACCCTCGGCACACGCGGCTCCGAAGGAGACCGGCACCCCGGGCCCGGAGACCCTCGGCGACTCCGTCTACCCGAGTCTCGGCAACGACGGCTACCGCGTCTCGGCCTATCGCCTCGACCTCGCCTACGACGCGACGACCCGGCTCGTCGACGCCGAGGCGACCCTGCGGATCCGCACCACCCAGGCCCTGACCCGCCTCTCCCTCGACGCCCTCGGCCTGGACATACGCGCGGTCCGCGTCGCCGGCCGTGCGGCCACGTTCGAGCAGGCGGACGAGAAGCTGCGGATCACGCCGGCGCGCCCCCTGCCGGCGAACACGCCCGTCACCGTCTGTGTGGAGTACGGAGCCGACCCGCGCCGGGAACTCGCGCACACCGCCTGGGTTCCCACCCCGGACGGCTTCGCCGTGTGCCCCCAGCCGAACTCCGCGCACACCGTCTTCCCCTGCAACGACCACCCGGCGGACAAGGCCGACTTCACCTTCCGCATCACCGTGCCCGCCGGCCTGCGCGGCGTGGCGTCCGGCCTGCTCGTCGGCACCGAGAGCCTCGACGGCGACCGGACCGCGTACACCTACCGGTCCCGCTCACCGATCGCCACCGAGCTGGTGCAGATCACGGTCGGCGACTACGTGGTCAAGGACCGGCAGGGCCCGCACGGACTGCCACTCAGGGACGTCGTGCCGGTCGCCCGGGCCGCCGCCCTGGAGCCCGCGCTCGCGCTGACGCCCGGGCTCGTCGACTGGATCGAGCAGCGGCTGGGGGCCTACCCCTTCGAGACGTACGGGCTGCTGCCCTGCAACTCCGACGATCCGGCGGCCTTCGACTTCACGGGCCTGGAGACCCAGACCCTCACCCTGTACAAGCCGAACTATCTGCTGCAGGCGGAGCCGAAGATCGGCTCGCACATGATGCACGAGCTGGTCCACTCCTACTTCGGCAACAGCGTCAGCCCCGCCAGCTGGGCCGACCTGTGGCTGAACGAGGGGCACGCCGACTTCTACGGGCTGCTGTACCGCTACGAGCGCGGCTGGACCGACTCACTCGGCCTGACCACGATGGAAGCCCGGATGAAGGACACGTACGCGCGCGGCGACCAGTGGCGCAAGACCTCCGGGCCGGTCGCGTCGCCCAACGCGGCGAACCTCTTCGACAGCCAGCGCTACCTGGGCGGCGTCCTGGTGCTCTACGCGCTCCGGCAGGCCGTCGGGGAGGACGTCTTCCACGCGATCGAGCGCAGGTTCCTGGAGCGGTACCGGGACTCCTCCGCGTCCACGGAGGACTACATCGCCGTCGCCACGGAGGTCTCCGGGCAGGACCAGTCCGGCTTCCTGCGGGACTGGCTGTACGGCACGAAGACCCCGCGGATGCCCGGCCACCCGGACTGGACGGTCACACCGGTGACCTCGACCCTCATCGCGCCGAACAACCGGACGGGCGGGCACCACCACGACAACTCGGCCACCTTGTGAGGATCAGCCGAGGCAGGTGATCAGAGGCTGGTGATCAGAGGCAGGTGATCAGTCGAGCCGGGCGGAGGGGACTTCGCCCGGCTCGGTCTCCGCGCCGCGCTGCTGCGGGATCACCACCGCGCCCTGCTGCAACGCAACCGTCCGCGTCGGCGCCGGGATCCGGATGCCCTCCGCGCGGTAGCGCTTGTGCAGGCGCTTGATGAACTCGTGCTTGATCCGGTACTGGTCGCTGAACTCGCCGACGCCCAGAATCACCGTGAAGCCGATCCGGGAGTCGCCGAAGGTGTGGAAACGGACCAGCGGCTCGTGGTCGGGGAGCGCGCCGGTGATCTCGGTCATCACCTCGGCGACGACCTCGATGGTCACCCGCTCGACCTGCTCCAGATCGCTGTCGTAGGCGACCCCCGCCTGCACCAGGATGGTCAACTGCTGCTCGGGACGCATGAAGTTGGTCATGTTCGTCTTCGCGAGCTCCCCGTTGGGGATGACCACCAGGTTGTTGGAGAGCGAGCGGACGGTCGTCTGCCGCCAGTTGATGTCCTCGACGTAGCCCTCCTCGCCGCTGCTCAGCCGGATGTAGTCGCCGGGCTGGACGGTCTTGGAGGCGAGGATGTGGATGCCCGCGAAGAGATTGGCGAGGGTGTCCTGGAGGGCCAGGGCGACCGCCAGACCGCCGACGCCCAGGGCGGTGAGCATCGGCGCTATGGAGATGCCCAGCGTCTGGAGCACCACCAGGAAGCCGATCGCCAGGATCAGTACCCGGGTGATGTTGACGAAGATCGTGGCCGATCCGGCGACGCCGGGGCGGGACTGGGTGACCGACCGCATCAGGCCGGCGACGACCCGGGCCACGGCCACCGTCACGACGAAGATCAGCAGGACGGTCAGGACCTGGTTGATGTTGTGCTGGACCGTCCCGGTCAGCGGCAGCGCCGCCGCCGCGGTCGCCGCACCACCCGCGATCGCGGCCCACGGGACCGCGGTCCGCAGGGCGTCCACGATGACGTCGTCACCGCTCCAGCGGGTGCGGTCGGCGTGCTTGCCCAGCCAGCGCAGCAGCATGCGCAGCAGGAACGCCGCGAGCAGGCCCGCGATCACGGCGATGCCGGCGATCACCAGGTCGTCCATGGTGAGATCCCGCTTCACCGGTCACCTCCGGAGAGAAGTCCTGTGGCGAAGTCCTTCGCCGACGGCCGGATGTGAAGTCGTGTCACGTTGCCACCTGTTCGTTCCGGGATGAGAGGTCGCGCCGTCCAGGAAGCCCCCCTTGGTCGACGCGACCGCTCATCCTGCCGCATCCGGTACAGGAGTTCGTACCTGGACCGGTGCCGGATGGCGGTGTTTCGGACGGCCCTTCGGCCGGTCCGGCCTGCTCACGGTCGGCGTACGCGGCGGTGGTGGGCGTTTCCGTACGAACGACGGGCGCCGAACCACCGCACCGTGGCGAGGACCAGTACGACGGTGAGGGCCACGGACGCGTGGTTCATCGTGTCCACCGTCACCGGCGACGACTGCGGCAGGCAGAACAGAACCGTCACACAGGCCACACCCATGCCTCCGCGACCCAGCCGATCGGCTTGCTCCACCGGCCAGGTTCCGCGGACGCGGCTGAAAACTGTCGTCCGCGCGCAGACACGACAGCACGGTGATCCTGACGGCCGGCTGGACCGGGCGGGTGGATCCGACGGGCGGTCCGGTGCGCGTGGCGCTCGCGGAGCGGTGAGTCAGATCACCTTCAGCCGTACCAGCGCGCCGAGCGTCAGCGCCCCCGGCAGCAGCGGCAGCCACACGGTGATGATCCGGTAGGCGAGGACCACGGCGGTGGCCACGGCCACCGGGCCGCCCGCCGCCACCAGGGCCACGATCAGTGCCGCCTCGACCGAGCCGATCCCGCCCGGCACGGGCACCAGGGCGACCGCGACGGTCGCCGCGAGATAGGCGAGGGCCATGTGCGCGGGCGGCACCGGCAGCCCGAGCGCCTGTCCCACCGCGACCAGTCCGGCCGCCTGCAGCGCGGGGAAGGCCAGCGAGCCGCCCCACAGGGCGAGCGCGCGGGCCGGACGGGTGTGCACCGAGCGTGCCTCGCCCAGCGCGGTCCGCAGGAAGGAGAACACGGCCGTACGCAGCCGTCGCACCGACGCGAGCACGCCCACCGCCACGACCAGGACCGTCCCGACGGCCAGCAGCAGCGGACCCACGGCCCCCTCGGGCAGGAGCGGGCCGAGCCGCAGCGCGTCCGGGAAGGCGATGAGCAGCGCGGCCAGCAGGCCGAGCCGGCCGATCGACTCCGCCAGCAGATACAGGGCGAGCGCGGCGGAGGAACGGGCGAGCGGCAGCCCGCACACGGTCATGAACCGCAGGTTCACCGCGCTCGCGCCCAGGCCCGTGGGCAGCAGATGGTTGGCCGCGCCCGCCGCGAACTGCGTGGCCACCAGCCGCCCTTTGGGCAGTGGCTCGACGACGGCACCCTGCCGGGTGAGCGCGGCGGCGACCCAGGTCAGGCAGGTGGCGCCGACCGCGACCGCCAGCCAGGGCAAGCGGGCGTTCCGCAGATGGCCGAAGCCCTCGGCGAGCACGGACCGGTGCTCCACCGCGACGACGGTGACCAGCAGGAGCGGAAGCAGACACAGGATCTGGCGGATCCTGCGGACCGGGACGCGACGGGGGAGTTCGGGGAGTTGTACCGCTGTCACATCCGGAGAGGCTTCCCACCCCGCACCAACGGCGGGTTGCGGAAGCGGGGACAAGGGATTGCGTACGGTCATCGGGTCCTTCGCGCGGGTGGACGACGGGCTGGGGGACGACGGGCGGGTGAACGACGGCAGTACCTTGACCTCAATCAAGCTCGAGGTTCTACGGTCCTTCCCATGAGTATGGAGACCACAGCCTGGACCCAGCTGCACAGCGTCATGAACGCCGAGCAGGAGCGCCGTCCCCTCGCCCGCGCCACCCTCCGCCGTATCGGCGCCTTCGCCCGCCCGCACCGCAGCCGTATCGCCCGGTTCGTGGCGCTCGGCGTGGTGACCGCGCTGCTCGCCGTCGCGACCCCGGTCCTCGCCGGGCGTGTCGTGAACGCGATCGTGTCGGGCGGCGACGAGGGCACGGTCGTACGACTCGCCCTGCTCATCGCGCTCATCGCGGTCGCCGAGGCGGCCCTCGGCGTGCTCGGCCGACGGCTGTCGGCGACGCTCGGAGAGGGCCTCATCCTCGATCTGCGGACAGCTGTGTTCGATCATGTGCAGCGGATGCCGGTCGCGTTCTTCACACGTACTCGTACGGGAGCGCTCGTCTCCCGACTCAACAATGACGTCATCGGCGCCCAGCGTGCCTTCAGCAACACGCTCTCCGGAGTGGTCAGCAACCTGGTCACGCTGCTGCTCACGCTCGCTGTGATGCTCACGCTGTCCTGGCAGATCACCCTGCTCGCACTCGTGCTGCTGCCGGTGTTCGTGATCCCGGCGCGGCGCATGGGCAGCCGGATGGCCGGGATGCAGCGGGAGGCGGCGGCCCTGAACGCGGCGATGGGCACCCGGATGACCGAGCGCTTCTCGGCCCCCGGCGCCACGCTGGTCAAGCTCTTCGGCCGCCCGGAGCAGGAGTCCGAGGAGTTCGCCGTCCGCGCGCGACGGGTGCGGGACATCGGCGTACGCACCGCCATGGCGCAGTCCCTGTTCATCACCGCCCTGACCCTGGTGTCCGCCCTGGCGCTGGCCCTGGTCTACGGCCTCGGCGGCTGGTTCGCCCTGCGCGGCACCCTGGATCCGGGCGCCGTCGTGGCCCTCGCCCTCCTCCTGACCCGTCTGTACGCCCCGCTGACCGCCCTGGCCGGCGCTCGCGTCGAGGTGATGAGCGCCCTGGTCAGCTTCGAGCGCGTCTTCGAGGTGCTGGACCTGGAGCCGCTGATCAAGGAGCAGCCGCACGCACGGCCGGTCCCGGACGGCCCGGTCTCCGTCGAGTTCGAGAACGTCCGCTTCGGCTACCCGTCCGCCGACAAGGTCTCCCTCGCCTCCCTGGAGGAGGTGGCCTCCCTCGACACCCGGGGCGGCGCCGAAGTCCTGCACGGCATCTCCTTCCGCGCCGAACCCGGCCAGACCGTCGCCCTCGTCGGCTCGTCCGGCGCCGGCAAGTCGACGGTCGCCCAGCTGCTGCCGCGCCTGTACGACGTCGACGAGGGCGCCGTCCGGGTCGGCGGCGTCGACGTCCGCGACCTGCGCACCGAGTCACTGCGCGGCACCCTCGGCATGGTCACCCAGGACGGCCACCTCTTCCACGACACCGTCCGCGCCAACCTCCTCCTCGCCCGCCCCACCGCGACCGAGCCCGACCTGTGGGACGCCCTGCGCCGCTCCCGCCTCGACGATCTCGTACGGTCCCTGCCCGACGGCCTCGACACGGTGGTCGGCGAGCGCGGCTACCGCCTCTCCGGCGGCGAACGCCAGCGCATGACCATCGCCCGGCTGCTGCTGGCCCGCCAGCGCGTCGTCATCCTCGACGAGGCCACCGCCCACCTGGACAACACCTCCGAGGCGGCCGTCCAGGAGGCGCTCGCCGAGGCCCTGGAGGGCAGGACGGCGGTCGTGATCGCCCACCGCCTGTCCACCGTCCGCACGGCGGACCTGATCCTCGTGGTGGAGGCGGGGCTGATCGTGGAACGCGGCACGCACGAGGAGCTGCTGGCGGCCGGTGGACGGTACGCGCAGCTGTACCGGACACAGTTCGCGCAGGAGCCGGGCGGGGTGACGGAGATCGGGTCGGCGGCGTAGGCGGCGGCGACGGCTCAGGCGCCGGGCGCGGCCGCGGAGGTGCGCGGGCCGCGCCACTCGCTGGGGGAGACGCCGTACGCCGTGCGGAAGGCCCGGCTGAAGTGGGTGGGGCTGACGAAGCCCCAGCGCCGGGCCACCGCCGACACGGTGGGGCTCGTCCGGCCGCGGCGGGCCAGTTCGCGTGCGCACTCCTCCAGTCGGCGCTGCTGGACGAGCCGTCCCACGGTGATGCCCTCGCCCTCGAAGAGCCGGTGCAGGTACCGGACGGAGATCCGGTGCGCCCCGGCGATGGCCTCGGGCGACAGGGCCGGATCGCCGAGGTTCCGGTCGATGTGGTCGCGGACGCGCCGCACCAGGTGGGTGCGCGTGCCGTCCTGGTCCGGGCCGGCCTGACGGGTCCGCTCGGCCACCAGGGCGCCGACCAGGTCGACGACGCTGCCGGCCAGCCTGCCCCCGAGAGCGGGCGAGTAGGAGTGGGCCGAGGTCGCCAGCGAGGCCAGGAAGGGAAGCAGCACCGTGCCGAAGCCGTCCGCGGTGCCGATGGCGGTGCCGGTGATCCGGCGGAGGTCGGCCTCCGGCACGCCCAGGGCCGGGCGCGGCAGCCGGAAGACATGGGTGGCGAACCGCTCCGGGTGGTCGAGGGAGTACGGCCGCGTCGTGTCGTAGACCAGGAGGTCGCCCTCGCGTACCTGGGCCCTTCGGCCGTCCTGGGTGAGGGTCGCCGTGCCCGACACCTGGATGCCGACGGCCCAGAACGCCTCGGGGGAGCGCGCGACGAGTGACGGCGTACGGCTGATCCGCGCGGCGTCCGCCTCCAGGGTGGACACCCGCAGGTGGCCCAGGTCGCTGGTCGTGATCCGGCCGTGGAACGGACCGGTGCCGCGCGGGGCGACGGTCATCGGCACCAGCGCTCGTCCCACCACGTCGCGCCAGTAGGCGACTTTCTCCCCGTCGGGAACCGAAGCGGTCGTCAGTACCGGACTCAACGGGCTCGCCCCCTTCTTGCGTGTGCTGTCGGTCGACAGCAGCCAATCAGGGGCGTGTCGGTGACTCCAGGCAGAACACAGGCAGAAACGCGGTGGGGCTGCGCCGCCGTTCAGGTGTCGCGGCCGGCCAATTGCTCGCGGGCCTCGGCGACGGCCCGGGGGTCCGCGCCCGCGCCGAGGGTGAGACAGCGGGTGAACACGTCCCGGGCCTCCGCCTCGCGCCCCGCGTCCAGCAGGACCTGGCCCAGGTCGACCAGGCAGCGGCTCTCCAGGCCGGTGTTGCCGCTGTCGTGACTCAGTTCGACGGCCATCCGCAGGTGGTCGACGGCCTCGTCCCAGCGCTTCAGGAGGGCGTAGGCGCGACCGTTGCCGTGGTGCCTGTTGAACCGGGTGAAGCGAGCGATGTGCGGTTCGAGGCGGTCGCCGGCCTCGTCGAGGAAGGCGAGCACCTGGAGGTTGGCGGCGATGGCCTCCTCCGCCAGGCCGGCCTCCACCAGGACGCTGCCGTGACCACTCATGGCCTGGACGGTGCCGTACATGTCGCCGGCGGCCTGGAACAACTCCGCGGCCCGCCGGTTGTGTTCGGCGGCCGGCGTGTAGTCGCCGAGCCAGCGCAGGGCCCAGGCCGTGTAGAAGTGCGCCCACGCCTGCTGGACCGTGTCGCCGGCGCGCTCGGCGGCCGCGAGGGCCTGTGCGGCGCGGGCGATGCTGTCATGGTGGCGTCCCTCGCACAGGAGCAGTGCCCAGGAGTGGTAGTTCAGCTGGGTGGCCTCGACGAGCGGGTCGCCCAGCTCCTGGGCGGAACGGGCGGCGGTGCCGAAGACCTCGGGCCAGTGGCCCCAGTAGATCCACTGGTCGGAGAACCAGTGCAGGGCCTCGGCCACCTCCACGACGGTGGCGTGCTCGCCCGCCGAGGCCGCCCGGCGCAGTGCGGCCAGCCAGTTGGCGCCCTCGGCCTGCAGCCACAGGCGGGCCTTTTCGGCGGTCGACAGGTCGACCGTGCCCTGCCAGGTCGCGGGCGGGGCACCGTGGTCGGGCTCGTACCAGCGGCCGGCCACCACGGCGGTCTCCAGAAGCCAGTGCTGCATCGCCGCGCGGGCCTGCTCGGTGTCCTCGGTGTTCTCCTCCGCGGCCAGACGGGCGCGGGCGTACAGCCGTAGCAGGTCGTGGAAGCGGTAGCGGTCCCCCTCCGCGCCGAGCAGGCCGGTCTCGACCAGCTCCTCCAGGGTGTCCTCGGCGTCGAACAGCGACTGCCCGGTCAGCCGGGCGGCGCAGGCGGCGCCGGCATCCGGACCCTCCACCAGGGCAAGACGCCGGAACAGCCGGGCGGCCGTGGGGGTGAGCTGGCGATAGGACAGGTCGAAGGCGGCCGACACCCGAAGGTCCCCGGCCGCCAGCGCGTCCAGCCGCCGCTCCTCGAAGGCGAGACGGTCGGCCAGCCGGCGCACGCTCCAACCGGTCCGGGTGGCCAGCCAGCAGCCGGCCACCCGCAGCGCCAGCGGCAGATGCCCGCACCGCTGGGCGACCTCCGTCAGCGCGGCCGGATCCGCGCCGGCCCGCTCCTCGCCCACCAGGCCGGTCAGGAACACGGCCGCCTCGTCCGCGCTCAGCTCGCCGAGCGGCAGCCGTTGCACGCTCTCCAGGCCGGTGAGCATCCGCCGGCTGGTCACCAGCACCATCCCCGCACCGCTGCCGGGCAGCAGCGGGCGGACCTGGGCTTCGTCACGGGCGTTGTCCAGCACCAGCAGACACCGCCGGTCGGCCAGCACCTGCCGGTACAGCCCGGGATGCCCCTGCGGGCCGGCCTTCGCCAGATCCCGGTCGGCCACGCCGAGGGCCTTGAGCACGCCCAGCATCAATTCGACCGGCTCGGGCGGAACGTCATCCATACCGCGCAGGTCCACGAGCAACTGCCCGTCCGGGAAACGGTCGGCCAACTCCCGGGCGGCGTGCAGCGCGAGCGTGGTCTTGCCGGTGCCGGGCGGGCCGGACACGGCGGCGACGACCACCTGTGGTCCGCCTTCCACCGCCGTCGCCGCGGACCGCCCGACCACGTTCGCCCCCTCCGCCAGCTTCCGCAGCCGCACGAGCTCCCGCTCCCGGCCGACGAAGTCGTCGATGCCGCGCGGGAAGGCCCGCACGCCGACCGGGCTGTAGCCGGGGCTGCGGCCGGCGCGGGCGGCGGCCAGGAGTCGCTCCCGATCCGGTTCGGCCAGGCCCAGACCGTCGGCGAGCGCGGCCACCGTACGGCGCTGGGGGGCCGCCCGCCGACCCCGCTCCAGATCCCCGATGCCCCGCACGCTGACGCCCGAGGCCTCGGCAAGGCCCTCCAGCGTCAAGGACGCGGCCAGCCGCAACTCCCGCAGCACAGACCCGAACGCCGCGTTTTCCTCTGCCAACCCGCCCCCTCGCACACCATGCGCGAGCGGAACGCCCGAACATGATCACGAGAATTGTATGGGGGTGTTGTGTGCTGGACGTAGACGAGCGGTGCGCACGGGAGGGCAAGGGGGCGGGAGCCGCCTGTGTCAGCTCGTCGCGCGTACCGCCTCGCGGATCAGGTCGGCGACCGCCGAGGGCCGGGACACGGCCACGGCGTGCGAGGCGCCCTCCGCTTCGACGATCGTCGCCCCGGCCCGCTTCGCACCGAAGCGCTGCACCTCCGGGTTGATCGCCTGGTCCGAACCGGCCACCAGCGCCCAGGACGGCTTGGTCCGCCAGGCCGCCGCTGACGCCGTCTCGGTGAACACCCCGGCCGCCAGCGGCCGTTGGGCGACCGCCAGAACCTTGGTGACCTCGGCCGGGACATCGGCGGCGAAGATCTCCGGGAACGCCTCGGCCTTGATGGTGACCTCCACCGCGGCCGCCGCCCCCTCGACGGGGTACGTCGCCTCCCGCAGACTGCTGACCAGCGGCGACAGCGGGAAGCGCCCCTGCAACTCGCCCAGGCTCTCGCCCTCCTCGGTGACATAGGCGGCCACGTAGACCAGCCCGACGACGTTCTCCACGGTCCCGGCCACGGAGATCAGCGCACCTCCGTAGGAGTGGCCGACCAGCACGACCGGGCCCTTGATCTGGGCGGCCGCCGAGGCGATGTACGCGGCGTCGGACGCCAGGCCGCGCAGCGGGTTCGGCGGCGCCACGACAGGGATGCCGTGCTGCTGCAGCTCGGCGATGACGCCGGACCAGCTGCCGGCGTCCGCGAAGGCGCCGTGCACGAGAAGGACCGTGGGGGTGGTGGACATGCGGGGTTCTCCTTGTCGATGTCTCAGTGGCCGTGGAGCGCGGTGCGCAGGGTGTCGACGGCCATCGCGATGGCGGCTTGGGCGGCGTGGGTCTCGCGCAGGGCGTTGAGCATCACGAAGTCGTGGATGATGCCCTGGTAGCGGACGGCGGTGACGGGGACGCCGGCCTCGCGGAGCTTGTTCGCGTAGGCCTCGCCCTCGTCGCGCAGGACGTCGGCCTCGCCGGTGATGACCAGGGCCGGGGGCAGGCCGGTGAGCTGGTCGGTGGTGGCGCGCAGCGGGGATGCGGTGATCTCGGCGCGCTTCTTGTCGTCGGTCGTGTACTGGTCCCAGAACCACTGCATGCCGTCGCGGCGCAGGAAGTAGCCGGTGGCGAACTGGTGGTAGGAGCCGGTGTCGAAGCTCGCGTCGGTGACCGGGTAGAAGAGGACCTGCTGGACGAGGGGGACATCGCCGCGTTCCTTGGCCATCAGGGTCAGCGCGGCGCTCATGTTGCCGCCGACCGAGTCTCCGGCGACGGCGATGCGGGTGGCGTCCAGGCCCTTGGAGGCGCCCTGCTCGACGACCCAGCGGGCGACCGCGTAGTTCTGCTCGATGGCGACCGGGTAGCGGGCCTCGGGCGAGAGGTCGTACTCGGGGAAGACGACGGCGGCGTTGGCGCCCACGGCGAGTTCGCGCACCAGCCGGTCGTGGGCATGGGCGTTGCCGAACACCCAGCCCGCTCCGTGGATGTAGATGATCACCGGCAGGGTGCCCTCGGTGCCCGCGGGCTTGACGACGCGGGCCCGGACGCTGCCCGTGGGACCGCCCTGGACGGTGATCCACTCCTCGTCGATCTCCGGCTTGTCGATCTCACCGGACTGCACCTCGTCGACGGCCTTGCGGCCCTCCGCGGGCGGGAGGTCGAAGAGGTAGGGCGGATTCGCGGTCGCCTCGGCGAACGCGGCGGCCGCGGGCTCCAGGACCGGCTGAACCGGAAGGGCGGCGTCGGACATGTGAATCTCCTGAAGTGTCGTGCGTGAAACGCGGGGTCTCCCACCGCGGGTGCTCCGCACGGCACGCTAGTTCCGGGAATCCGACCCGCCTTGCCCGTGAGCGCACGGGCGCTGACCTCACAGCGCACGGCGGTGCGGGCCCGACCGCAGACCGCTATCCGGCACCGGCTCTTCAACACCACCCCAAGGAACGGGTCCCGCTCTCCGACCAGGATCCGTGCGCGACGGGGCTGCGCGCTGCGATCGCGACCGGTTGCTTCCGCAATGTCCTTTCTTGGCCAAAATCCCTCAGCGGCGGTGACGTGATCTATGTCTCCGACGCGATCGCGGGATCCACAGGCCCCTCGATGTCCGCACTTCTCGGGACCGCTGTCAGTGCGACTGAACGTGCCAGCTCACGGAGGGGGCGCGCTCGGATGGAACCCTCGGCTACCGAGCGGTAACACAGTGCTTCCAGAGGCTGTCGCGCCGTCACGGTCAGTGGTGCGCCTGTTCGGTGTCTGCTACGTTCGTTCCTACTGGACTGATCAGTTCAAAAGCCCTCAACTCCCGTTGCGTCACCGTCCTCCCGCAGGTGGACGCCGCACCGACCTGCCTCACAAGGGCAGAAGGACGAAAGGACAATCAGGGATGACCAGGGGGACCTATCCCGCCGCGCCTACGGAGCCCGATCTCCGGTCCGTCATGCGTCTGTTCCCGACGGGCGTTGCTGTCCTGTTGGCCGGTCACGGTGACGAGACCGTGGCCACTACGGTCAACTCGCTCACATCCGTCACGCTCGAGCCTCCGACCGTGCTGGTGTCGCTGCGGAAGTATTCGCGAGCGCACACAATCACCTCCGCTGCCGGAGGGTTCTGCCTGAGTTTCCTCTCCGGGCTGCAGGGTGACCACGCCAGGCTCTTCGCCTCCAGGAACAAGCCCACGGGGCACGAACTGGAGGAGTACTTCAGCATCGCCGCCGACGGGCGCCGCATCCTCGACGGTGCCCTGGCCACGCTCCACTGCACGGTCTCCACCACTCACCTCGAAGGTGACCACTGTCTGTTCCTCGGCCGAGTCACCGCCGCTCACCGCGGCGACACGGACCAAGGCGCACTGCTGTTCCACCAGGGCCGTATGGCCTCCGTCTGACCCGGCCGCCCATGTATTCCACCGTGCGTGCCGTCCGTGGTGCGATCCGCTCCGACGCGAACACCCGCGAGGCCATCGCCCGCGCCACCGTCGACCTTGTCGACGGGGTGCTCCAGAAGAACGACCTACGGCCCGAGGACATCGAAGCCCTGATGTTCACGATGACCTCGGATCTGACCGCCGACATCCCGCCGCTCGTCCTCGCCGAACAGGGTGTCCTGGACGTGCCGTGTCTGTGTGCGGCCGAGCCCCGCTGGGACGGGGAGATGCCGAGGGTGATCCGGGTGATGGCCTTCGTCCGCAAAGGGCCCGACCAACCCCTGGAGCACGTCTACCTGAGTGGTGCCGCTCCCACGAGGCCAAGCCCCGATCCACGTTCCGGGCACAGACCCTGAACCGGGTGTCTCGCCTTCGTCTCCCTCGCCCATCTCGACCGAGGATGCCTCCCCATGCCCGAATCCACGCTGTCGGCTGCCCTGGACAAGGCCGGACAGGCAGTCGACAACGCCCCCTCCCGCATCGTCCGCCCGGCGCAAGCCGGCGCCAACGTGTCCATGTTCGAGTCCCGTCGCGTCCCCGCCGTCATCCGTCCGACCAGCCCGCACCAAGTGCCCGGCATCGTCCGTGCCTTCGGCGACGACGAAGCGCCGCCACTCCACGCCGTCTCCACCGGGCGGAACTGGGGCCTCGGCTCACGTGAGCCCACCCGCCACGACGCCGTCCGTATCGAACTCGATGGTCTCGACCGCATTCGTGACCTCGACACCCGGCACGGCTGGGCCGTCATCGAACCCGGAGTGACCCAGCGACAGCTCGCCGCCGAACTCTCGGACACCCCGCGCATGCTGAACGTCACGGCCTCCTCCGGGCATTCGAGCGTCCTCGGGAACGCCCTGGACCGCGGAGTGGGGCTCCGTCGGCAACGCACCGACGACCTGGTGGGCCTGGAAGTCGTCCTGCCGGACGGCGAGCAGATCCGTGTCGGGTGGTGGCCCGCCAAGGGCACCGTCACGGCGCCGAACCCGTACGGACTCGGGCCCTCGCTGCTGCACCTGTTCACCCAGTCCGACTACGGCATCGTCACCGCCGGCGTCATCCGCCTCCTGCCGCGTCCCGAGGTCCAGCGGGTCCTCCGCCTCACCTTCGACCGCGACCAACTGTCCTCGGCGGTGGACGAGTTGCGGCGCTGGCACTCCCAGGGCCTCGTGCACGGTGTCCTCAAGATCTACGACACCACCTCGTCCACCACCTACGGGACCAGCGCACAGGGCGGATACCTCGTCCACGTCCCCCTCGGCGGCACCGGCGAAGTGGTGGCTGCCCTCACCGACACCGCATGCCGACTCGCCGACGCCTCGGGCCTGTTCACCTCGGTCGCCCGCTCGGACCAGGAGCCCCCCGCGGACGATGACATCGTTTCCCGGGTCGTCCAGCACGGCTACGCCGGAGACGTCGCCCATCACGAGGCGATGCTCCGTTCCGCGGTCGGGCAGGCGGCCCCGAGGGTGGATGACCACGGAGGCGGCTGGATCTTCTTCCTTCCCCTCGTCCCCTACACCGGCAGGGACGTCACCGCCGCTCTCCGCCTCCTCGACCAGGTGCACGCCGAGACCGGCATACGGCCCGGAGCGACCGTCAACGCCCTGGATCCCGATGTCATCGACCTGGTGGTCTCCCTCCGGTTCGCGCGGACCGCGGACGAGACCGCGCGGGCGCACCAGGCCCTGGACCTGCTCTACGAGCTGTTCACCGAAGCCGGATACCTCCCCTACCGCCTGGACGTCGACCACGGGGAGTGGACCGACCGGCTCACCGATCCCGGCGCGCTGGCCCTCACCCGGCGTATCCGGGACGTGATCGACCCCCACCGTGTGATGGCGCACGGCCGCTACACCTGACAAGGAGCCCCATGACCACCGCGACCCTCGCGAACACCGCGATCATTCCGAAGACCGCCGACGCGATCATCGCCCGTGCCCGGGAGATCCAGCCCGTCCTGCGGGAGAACGCGGCACGGATCGAGGAGAACCGGCGTCTGCCGGAGGACATCGTCGAACTCCTCCGCTCCGCCGGCGTCTTCCGCGCCACGATGCCCAAGGCGTGGGGCGGACCCGAACTCACCTCCGTCGAACAGATACGGCTCTTGGAGACCATCGCCCAGGGCGACGTGTCCGCCGCCTGGTGCTCCATGATCGGAATGGACTCCGGCATCTACTCCGGGTTCCTCGACCAGGAGACCGCCCGCAAGCTGTACTCCTCGCTGGACACGGCTCAGTCCGGATGGATCTACCCCCAGGGCCGGGCGGAACGCGTGGACGGCGGATACCGCGTCTCGGGGCAGTGGCGCTTCGGATCCGGCACCACGCACTGCGACATGCTCGCCGCCGGCTGCACCGTCTACGAGAACGGCAGTCCCGTCATCGACGACGCCACGGGCCGGGGGCTGTGGCGGGTCGTGCTGGCCACCCCCGACCAGTTCGAGCACCTCGACACCTGGTACACCACCGGTCTGGCCGGCTCCGGCTCCATCGACTACCAGGTCGACGATCTGTTCGTGCCGGCCGAGCACTCGTTCTCCTTCGCCGAACCCGTGCGCAGCGGCCCGCTGCACGACGCGCCGGACGCGATCCTGCGCAAGATGTCGGGCATCCCCCTCGGCCTCGCCCGCGCGGCGCTCGACCACGTACGGGAGATGGCCGGCCACCGCGCCGACCGCGAGACCGGTCTGGCCTGGTCCCAGGACCACCGGGTTCAGATGGCCGTCGCCGAGCTGGAGATGGAGCTCACCGCGGCGCGGACCGCCGTGTACGCGAGCGTCGAGCGCCAGTGGACCGCGCTGGAGACCGGCACCGAGCTCTCCGCCGACGAGCGGGTCCAGACGGCCCTGGCCCGCTACCACGCCTTCCGCACCGCACGCCGCATCGTGCACCGGCTCTACGACCTGGTGGGCGGGTCCTCCGTGTACCGCAGGAAGTCCCCGATGGACCGGTGGCTCCGTGACGTCAACACCATGTGCCAGCACGCCGTCGCGCAGGACTCCATTCTGCAGCTCACCGGAAACGTGCTCCTCGGCGGCAGGTCCACCTCCCCCTTCTTCTAGGACCCCGTTCCTCACGTTCCTCCGTACGAAAGGAGCCCGCATTGACCGGCCCGATACGGGTGGTGCTGTTCTCGGAGATCAACTCCAAGCTCGGCGCTCCCTTCCTGGACATGCTGCACGGACACCCACTGGTGGATCTCGCGGCTGTCGTCACCAGCCCCGTCGGCCGCCTCTGCGGCTACTTCACCTCCGACGCCGATCAGGTGGACCTCGAACAGCAGGCGAAGGCATTAGGTGTGCCGGTGCTGCGCCCGGCGAACGTCAACGGTCCCGAGTTCGTGAGCGGGATCGGGCAACTCGCCCCGGACTACCTCGTCGTGGGCAACTTCCAGCGCATCCTGAAGGAAGAGCTGCTCGCCACTCCGAAGGTGACCTGTGTCAACTTCCATCCGAGCCGGCTTCCCCGTTACGCCGGTCTGGCGCCGTTCTACTGGATGGTCCGCAACGGTGAGACCGACGGAGCGGTGACGGCCATCGAGATGGCCGCCGGACTGGACACGGGGGCGATCCTCGCGCAGCACGAGACGCCGCTCACCGGACGGGAGACGGCCCTGGAGCTGCGGACCATCCAGGAACGCGCCAATGTGCTGATGCTGCTGGACCTCATCCCGCAGCTCGCCTCCCGCAGCTTCCGGCGCATCCCGCAGGACCCCTCCGAGCGGACCTACTTCACGCGCCCCTCACAGGACGACTACCGCCTCGACTTCGCCCACTCCGCGCACAAGGTGGCGTGCCACATCCGGGCCGGATACCGCCATCCCGGGGCGTTCGCCGAAACACCGTCCGGTCAGCGCGTGACGATCCTGTCGGCCGACGACACGGCTCCGGCCGGAGAGCTCCCGGCGCCCGCCGGGACCGTACGGCGCCTCGACCACGGCCTGTTCGTCGCGTGTCGGGACAAATGGCTTCGCCTCCTCACCGTCGAGTTCGGCGGGAACGAGGTTCCCGCGCAGGCGCATCCGGCGATCACCGAAGGACAGACGCTGTCCGCGACCCGTCTCGAACCCGTATAGAAAGGCGCACCGTGTCTCTGTTGGAGCAGCAGAACACCGACCAGCCCCCGCAGGTCCGGAAGGTGATGCACCTCCCCGCCGGGCAGGGCCGTGCCGTGTGGCTCAACGGCGACGTCTACTCGGTGAAGATCGGTCACGAGGAGTCCGCGGGCAGCCTCGCGGTCCTGGAGGCGTCTGTTCCCCCTGGGGGAGGGCCGCCACTGCACGACCACCGTCACGAGGACGAGGCCTTCTACCTCCTCGAAGGGGAGCTGGAGATCCACGCGGACGGTGAGACCTACCAGGTCAAGGCGGGCGACTTCGTCTTCGTGCCCCGCGGGACCGTGCACGGATTCCGCAACACCGGTCTGCACATGGCCAAGCAGCTGCTGTTGTTCACCCCCGGAGGCTTCGAACGGTTCTTCCTGGAGGCCGGCAAGGACGCGGTTGCCGGAGTGAACATCCCGGCGTTCGACCCCGCCGACAATCCCCAGGCCATGCAGGTCGCCGAGAAGTACGGCTCCTACCAGGTCTGACCCGTACACCGGACAGTCAGAGGAATGCGCACGTCATGATCGAGAAACTGAACGGAAAGGTCGCCCTCGTCACGGGCGCCAGCCGGGGCATCGGTGCCGCGGTGGCCCTGCGGCTGGCGGAGGAGGGGGCCGACGTGGCCCTCACCTACCAGGGGAACGAGGAGGCCGCGCGGAACACCGCCGAGATGCTGACGAAGAAGACGGGGCGGCGCGCCGTCGCGATCCGGGCCGACGTCGCCGACGTCGAGGCCGTGAGCGCCTCCGTGGACCGGACGGTCCGTGAGCTGGGGCGGCTGGACATCCTGGTCAACAGTGCCGGCGTGATGGACACGACGTTCTCCGGCATCGGGGACGTACCGGTCGAGGTCGTGGACCGGACGCTCGACGTCAACATCCGCGGCTCGCTCCTCGCCGCCCGGGAGGCGGCGCGGCACATGACGGACGGCGGGCGGATCATCAACATCGGCTCGTGTATCGGGGAGTTCGCCCTGGGACCCGGCTGCACCGCCTACGCCACGAGCAAGGCCGCCGTCACGGGTATGACGAAGGGCCTGGCCAGGGATCTGGGGCCGCGCGGGATCACGGTGAACGAGGTGGCCCCAGGGGCCACGAACACCGACATGAATCCGGAGGACGGCCCGGGCTCCGAGTTCCAGAAAGGCCTGTCCCCACTCGGCCGCTACGCACAGCCGGAGGAGATAGCCGCCGCGGTTGCCTACTTCGCCTCTCCGGAGGCAGGCTTCACCACTGGCGCGAGGCTCGCCGTCGACGGCGGGCGCAACGCCTGACGTTCCCGGGGACCGCGGGCTCCGGCCTCCCTTCATCCCCGCCGTGGTGGCCGGGGCCCGCACTAGTTTTGTTCCGAACGTTCCATAACCTGCTAGGGTGCTGCCATGGGAAGACCACGGCAGTTCGACGAGGACCAGGCGGTTGAGGCGGCGTGTCGCGTCTTCTGGATCAAAGGGTACGAAGCAACCTCCACCGGGGACCTGTGCACGGCCACGGGACTCGGGCGCAGCAGCATCTACAACACGTTCAAGTCGAAGAAAGACCTGTTCCTGCGGGCCCTGTCGTATTACGTCGACACCATGACCGCCCGTCAGGTCTCCCTGCTCGCAGAGGAAGGGCGCCCCGCCGCCGAACGTGTCCGCGCCCTGTTCTCGGTGATCATCGAGGGTGAGATGGAGAACCGGCGCGAGGGCTACGGCTCCGGCTGCTTCACCGTCAACACCACGACGCAGATGGCCGCCTCCGATCCGCAGATCGCAGAGGTCCTGAACCGGGATTTGGAGCGGCGCATGGTCTCGCTGCGCGCGGTGATCGCGGAGGGCAAGCAAGACGGCTCGGTCACCTCTCCGCGGGCGACGGACGGTCTCGCCTGGTATCTGACGGCCCTCATCGCCGGGATGCGGGTCGCCGCCCAGTCGGGTGCGGACCGTTCCGCGCTGGAGCAGATCGCGGCCTCGGGCGCGGACACCCTCGGCTGCTGAGTCCCTGACGGCCGGCCCCGCACCCCTGCCCGGTGCGTCGGCCGGGCCTCCGCATGCCCTCGGGCCTTCCTGCGCCTTTGTTTTGGTCTGATCAGTACATAATTCTGGAGGTACCCATGCCAAAATCCGTCTACCTCATGGCTCTTGGCATCTTCGCCATGGTCACCAGCGAGTTCCTCGTCGGCGGCCTCATGCCGCAGATCTCCGAGGACCTCGGGGTCACCATTCCCCAAGTCGGCTACCTCATCACGGCGTTCGCCATCGCCATGGCGGCGGGTGGGCCCTTCGCCACCGTGCTCGTCCTCAAACTGCGGCCCAAGGCCGCGCTCATGACCCTGTACGCCGTCTTCCTGCTCGGCAACGCCCTCGCGGCAGTCGCCACCGACTACTGGGTCATGGTGACCGGCCGGGTCATCACGGGCACGGCCTCCTCGGCGTTCTTCGGAGTCTCCCTCGCCGTCGTCGCCCAGATCACCAAGCCCGAGCTGCGGGGGCGCGCCACCGGCCTCACCATGCAGGGACTCATGGTCGGGACGCTGCTCGGCCTGCCCGTCTCCACCCTCGTCGGCGAGCAGTGGGGCTGGAGGGCCGGATTCGTCGCCGTGGGCATCATCACGATCATCGCCGCCATCGCCACCGTCATCGTCGTTCCGTCCCTCGGTCACGCCGAGGACGCCGGAGGCCTCCGGGAGGAGATGTCGGCCTTCCGTAACGGCAAGCTCTGGCTCATCATCTGCACGTCCACCCTCATCATCGGCGCCACTTTCTCCGCCTTCTCCTACTTCACACCGATCCTCACCGACGTCACCGGCTTCTCCCGCGGCGTCGTCCCGCTGCTCCTCCTCGCCTACGGTGCGGCCACCGTCATCGGCAACGCCGTCGTGGCGCGCTTCGCCGACACGCACACCATCCGTGTCCTGGCCACCGGTCTGACGCTCAACGTCCTCTTCCTGAGCGCCTTCGCCCTGCTCGCCGATCTCAAGGCGCCCGCGGTCCTCGCCATGATGGGCATCGGCTTCGTCGGCGTCACCATGAACCCCGCGATGATCAGCAGGGTGCAGCGCGCCGCCAACGCCCGCGCGCTCGTCAACACCGTGCACACGTCCTTCATCACGCTGGGCGTCGTCATCGGCTCCTGGCTGGGCGGACTCGGCATCAACGCCTACGGCCTGCGCGCCCCCCTCTGGCTCGGCGCGGTTCTCGCCGTTCTCGCTCTGGTCGCGCTGGTCCCCGACATGGGCCGACTGCGCCGTACCCCTGCGGGCACCCCCGACGAGGCCGCGGGAGAGAACAGGCCGGCACGCGAAGCGGCAGAAGCGGGACAGCGCGGCTGAGCGGCGGGATCGCGTGTCCTCGTCGCTCCCCTTACGGAGCCGACTATCTCCAGCCCCCAACAGCTCAGAGGTGTGTGAGACATGAAGCCTCGTCAGAACGACGAGTACACCGCCACATGGCGCGAGCTCCCCGCGGCACAGCAGCCCGAATGGCCGGATTCCGGGACCCTGCGTGAGGTGGTCGCCGACCTCGCCTCGTTCCCGCCTCTCGTGTTCGCCGGAGAGTGCGATCAGCTCCGCGCCCGGATGGCGGCCGTGTCCAAGGGCGAGGCGTTCCTCCTGCAGGGCGGTGACTGTGCCGAGACGTTCGACGCCGTGTCCGCCGACCGGATCCGCAACAAGGTGAAGACGCTGCTCCAGATGAGCGCGGTGCTCACCTACGCTGGCTCGGTGCCGGTGGTGAAGGTCGGCCGGATCGCGGGCCAGTACTCCAAGCCGCGCTCCCGGCCGACCGAGACCCGTGGCGGGGTGACGCTGCCGTCGTACCGCGGCGACTCCGTCAACGGCCCCGAGTTCACCGCCGCCTCCCGTACCCCCGATCCGGAGCGGCTGAAGCGGATGTACCACGCCTCGGCTGCCACGCTGAACCTGGTGCGCGCCTTCACCACCGGCGGCTACGCCGACCTGCGCCAGGTCCACGCCTGGAACCAGGACTTCGTGAAGTCGTCCCCGGCCGGGCAGCGTTACGAGGCCCTCGCGCGCGAGATCGACCGGGCGCTGAACTTCCTGCGCGCCTGCGGGACCGACCCGGAGGAGTTCCGGAATGTCGAGTTCTACTCCTCGCACGAGGCGCTGCTGCTCGACTACGAGTCGGCGCTGACACGTATCGACTCGCGGACCGGACGGCTGTACGACGTGTCGGCGCACATGGTGTGGATCGGTGAGCGCACCCGGCAGCTCGACGGGGCCCACATAGAGTTCGCCGCCCGCATCCGCAACCCCGTCGGGGTGAAGCTGGGCCCGGCCACCACCGCCGACGAGGTGCTCGCCCTCATCGACCGGCTGGACCCCGAGCGCGAGGCGGGCCGGCTCACCTTCGTCACCCGGATGGGATCCGACCGGATCCGTGACCGTCTGCCGGATCTGGTGGAGAAGGTCACGGCGTCCGAGGCGGAAGTGGTCTGGGTGTGTGATCCGATGCACGGCAACACCTTCGACGCCGCCTCCGGTCACAAGACCCGTCGCTTCGACGACGTGCTCGACGAGGTCAAGGGCTTCTTCGAGGTCCACAAGGGCCTCGGCACCCACCCGGGCGGCATCCACGTGGAACTCACCGGTGACGACGTCACCGAGTGCGTGGGCGGCGGCGACGCGATCCTCGCCGACGACCTGCACCAGCGCTACGAGACGGCCTGCGACCCCCGGCTCAACCGCAGCCAGTCCCTCGACCTGGCGTTCCTCGTCGCCCAGATGATCGTCGCGGATCCGGCACACCGGAAGCCGGCGGCCCAGTGGGAGGTGCGGTCATGACCGTGCGGGCCGTGCGGGGCGCGATCCAGGTCGACCGTGACGAGGAGAACCATCTCATCGACTCCGTCAGAACCCTGCTGAAGAGGGTCATGCACGCCAACGGCCTGCTGTCCGACGACCTCATCAGTGTGGTCTTCACCGCCACGCCCGACCTGACGAGCGTGTTCCCGGCGGCGGCAGCACGTGAACTGGGGCTGGTCGACGTCCCGTTGATGTGCGCGCAGGAACTGGACATCGACAGTGCGCTGCCGCGCACCGTACGCGTCCTCGCCCACGTCGAGACCAGCCGTGCGAGGCGGGACATCCAGCACGTCTATCTGGGGGGTGCCGCGGTCCTGCGCCAGGACCTGGCACGGACGGAGAAGGGGAGCGTGAGCCGGTGATGCGCACGATGGCAGTGGTCGGTACGGGGCTGATCGGCACGTCGATAGGACTTGCCGCAAGCCGGTACGGCGTGACCGTGCACCTGTTGGACCGGGACGAGACGTCGGCCCGCACGGCCGCGGCACTGGGGGCGGGTCTGGTGGGCGCCCCCGAGGCACCGGTGGACCTGGCTGTCGTAGCCGTGCCCCCGAGCACGGTCGGCACGGTCCTCGCCGAACAGCAGGTGCGGGGGCTCGCCCGCGCCTACACGGACGTGGCGAGCGTCAAGTCCCAGTCGGCGTGCGAGGCGCTGGGGAGCCTCCCCGCCCCGGAGTGCTTCGTCGGCGGCCATCCGATGGCGGGCCGGGAGAAGACGGGGCCGCTGGCGGCCCGCGCGGATCTCTTCGAGAACCGGTCCTGGGTGCTCACTCCCACGGACATCACCTCACAGACGGCCCTCAACCACACCCTTGAGATGATCTCCATGTGTGGTGCCGTCCCGGTGATCATGGGAAGTCAGGAACACGACGCGGCGGTGGCGTTGACGTCCCACGTCCCGCACGTCCTGGCCAGCCTGATGGCGGCGCGCCTCGAGCGGGCGCCTGAGCCCGCGTTCCGGCTCGCCGGTCAGGGGTTGCGCGACGTGACCCGTATCGCGGCGGGCGACCCCCACCTGTGGAGCGACATCCTCCGGTCCAACGCAGCCTCGGTGTCCCGCGTCCTGCATGCCCTGCACGAGGACCTCTCGGTGCTGCTGCAGTCCTTGGACGACCTCTCGGCCGCCGACGTGTCGTACCAGCCGCACGAAACGACCGGCATGACGCATCTGCTGAACCGGGGAATCGCGGGGCTGGGCCGGCTCCACGACAGGCCGAGCGGAAAACCCGCCCACCGGACGTCGCTGCGCGTCACGGTGGGGGATCGGCAGGGGGAACTGGCCCGGCTGCTCGGCACACTGGAGCAGTTCGGTGTCGGTCCCGACGACGTGACCTCCTCGGTCACCCCGAGCCGGAGGAACCTCTCCGTCGAGCTGGGCGTTTCCGCCGTGGACGTCGAATGGCTGCTGAGGAAGCTGACCGAGGACGGTTGGGAGGCCGAGCGGGTCGACCCGGTGCCGCGACCGCGAGATCCCCGGGAGACGTCGTGCTCCGCGGCGCAGAGTGTCCTGGGAGCCGCGGTCGGTGCCATCTCACTGCCGGACCAGCCCCGCCAGGAGGCACTGACGCAACCGTGAACAGCGCGGCGACGGGCCGCTCTTTCCGGGTCGGGCGTGGAAGAGCCTTGGCGACCTTACCCACCGAGCGGTCACCGCGGCACAGCCCGATGACCTCGGCCTTGAACTCCGGCGTGGACGAACGGCGAGACCGGGGTTTCTTCTTCCCCTCCGCTCGGCAAAGGGTCAGTGTGAGTCCTGAGACACCCGGCGACAGCTGACCGGATATGCGAATGGTTGTACGCTGCGGGCACCGCCCTTGACCTGCACAGCAGGCAGGGAGCAGACGAAACAGGAGCTCCTTCATGTTGCGTACCGTATTCAAGTCCAAGATCTAGCGTTTGGGTGTTTTCGCAGGTCAGGGCCCTGATTGCCGCCTTCAGGTCAGCAAAAGGTCAGCATCAGGCCGGACGGTGTCCGGCTTGCTGACCTGCACCTGTGGCAGGGGCCTGCTGTGCCGCCCGGCGCCCTGCTCGGAAGGCTTGATGCGTGGCTCGACAGCTCGCTCGTGGGATGGGGTCGTTCTTCAAGGAGTGCGGTTGTTCCAGGCCGACCCGTTGCTCGCACCCGTACACGATTCGGTTCAGGGACGCTCTCGGCAAGCAGCGTGAAGAGGCTGGCTTCGGCACGCAGGACGACGCGATCGAGCGCCTTACGCAGATCTATGCGGAGAAAAAGAAGACGGCGCCGTCCGTTGCCGAGGCCCGCCGGGAACTCGGTCAGCAGACGGTCGCGGAATACGCGAAGCAGTGGCGGCCGCGGCAGCGGAGGATGACGGAATACTCCACGGGCTGGCACGTCGACAGCTCCATCAACGTGCACATCATCCCTCGTCTCGGATCAAGGAAGCTGAACTCTGTCACGCCGATCGTGGTCGAGCGTTTCCTGGACGAGTTGGAGGCCGATGGGGTGGGCCGCGGGAACCAGGTGAACATCTTCCGCACTCTGAAGGCGATATTGCGGGACGCCTATGGCAAGGGGGCCATGGCGGACGATCCTGTGAAGGGAGTCCAGGAGCCGGAGTACGTCCGCCAGAAGGTGGTCATCCCGCCCCTCGACTATGTGAAGAAGGCGCTGACTGCCGCTGACGAGTATCTCGCGCTTGAGATCGTCATGATGGTGGGCTGTGGTTTGCGAAACGGGGAAGCCCGGGCAGTGAACGTCAACAACGTTGTGGCGGATGACGTCTACCGAGTGCATGAGCAGATCCACTCCAACACGCACAGGCCGGCGAAGCTGAAGCACCGCAAGGCGGGGGAGTTCCGGGAGGTCCCTCTGCCGCGCTCAGTGCGGGAAGCTATCGAGCGGTACGAGGATAAGCACAGCACCACGCAGGATGGCTATCTCCTGCGCGGCCCAAGCGGCTACTACACGGAACCGATGGAACGCCGCCGTGTGCAGAAGCTCTTCAGGAACCTCCCCGCGGCGGACGGTGTCGGCATGTATGGCTTCCGGCACTACTTCGCCTCGAACGCGCTCGGGAACGGAATACCGATCACCGACGTGGCGGAATGGATGGGGCACAAGTCCATTGAGGAGACGTATCGGACCTACCGGCACCTGATGCCTGGGAGCATCGCGAAGGCGGCTCGCATTTTGGATGCAGGCTTGTGGGAAGCGGCTTGATTCGGTGCTGAGATCAGCAGGTTCTTCGTCTGCTGGTGGTGCAGGCGCCAAGCGTCGCTGAGCTGTGTAAAACGTGTCCACGTGTGGTTCGTTGGAGCCGCCGGCCCGGGAATGGTCCGGATCTTGCCCTCGGCGAGACGAGCCTGGTCATTTGTCGACGCCGCACCCCTCGGCTCGTGGACTACTCCAAGCGGATGTGTTGGCCCGCCCCGTCTACGGCCCGGTGGGCATGTGCGGGCTGCGGAGCACGGGCAGGGTGATCTCGCTGGGGCGGAATGGCGGGCCCCAGAAGCCGTGAGGCGGCTGGTGTAGAGGAGGGTGTGGGGGCTGCGGTGGCTGAGGCTGGCGAGGGCGGGCTGGTCGATGCGGACGAGGTGGTGGAAGGGCCACATCTGGCCGCCGTGGGTCTGACCGGAGAGCTGGAGGTCGATGTCGGCGGCTACCGCCCGGTCGACGAACTTGGGCTGGTGGGCCACGAGCAGGACAGGCAGGTCGGGGTCGGCGCCGTTCAAGGCTCCGGCGAGGTGGGCGCAGCGGCCTTCCAGTCCGGAAGCCTCGGCGGTGACGTCGTCCACGCCGGCGACCACGAGGGTGTCGCCTCCGCGCTCGACCAGCAGATGGCGGTTGCGCAGCGGCTCCCAGCCCAACTCGTCCACCAGATCGACTCAGCCCTGTGCCTCGGCTGTAGTACTCGTGGTTGCCGGTGACGTTTACACGAGCCCGGGTCGCGCGCACGGTACGAGCGGGGCGGCCTGCGCGCGGCGACGTGCGGCCGTGCCGTCCGCGATGTCGCCAGTGTGGCAGACCAGGTCGGCTTCCAGAGCGTTCACGGTCTCGCATACCCGTGCCGACCAGCGGGCTCGGTCGAGTAGGCCGTAGTAGGTGTCGGTGATGAGGACGACGCAGGGGCCGTCCAGCGCGAGTGCTTTGCCTGCAACCGTCCCGAGGGCGCTTCTGCGCGGAGGGTGAGGCCACTCTACCGAACTGACGTGACACCACATGCCCAGCGGACGCCGCGACGATCCTGTTCTGCCTGTGCTGCGCCGAGGCATTCCGGGCCACGGCCCGTTCGAGGGATAGACGCACCTTCCCGGTTCAGAGCGGTGGCTGGGCCGAACAGCCGCGCGGGCAGGAAGTGACTCGTCCCGCCTCACCGCAGGTGCCGCAGGCGGGACAGACGGACTGGCCGGTGCGCTCCGCAGACCAGCACGGAACCGCCAGGAGAACCCCACCGGCACGGCGATCGAGGTCGGGTTCGGGAGCACCGGTAGCGGCAAGGCCGTCCGGATTGAGCAACGGGAAGGTGTCGCCACAGGCCAGGCAGCGACGGAGCTCCCACCTGGTACGGCACGAGGTGCAGGACGCTGCGAACAGGCCGTCCTCACGGGGCTCGAAGACCGTCTGGCGCTGAGGTCCGGTCTTGGCGCACACCGGGCACACTTCGAGCAGTTCGGTCTTGGCGGCCGCCTCTTCCAACGCCGCACACAGGACACGCAATCCCCGGGTCTCGTGCTCGGTTGCCCGGCCACTGCCGTGCCGCCTGAGGGTCTGTTTCAGTCGAGCGGGGAGACGCTCCAACTCGGTCTGGCTCGGGGCGCGTACGACCGCGACACCGTCGGGCCGGGGTTCGAGCCAGCCGCAGCCCGCCAGAGCGGAGCGATTGCCTGCGGGCACGGGCACGGTGTGGGGGTAGTCGCGCGCGTCGGCACCCAGTGTCGCCCATTGGACGGCCCGCAGCAGGCGGCTGACGCTGAAAATGTCCAGAGGGGACAGAGGAGCGACGTCGACATGCCGCTCGGGCGCGTCGCCGTCGCGGCGACCGATCCGATAGGAGGCCCGGACGACGTCAGGCTCAGCGTCCTGCCGTGCTTGAAGCAGCCCTGGATAGACGATCAGGTCGTTGTCGCACACGGCGCTCGGCCGGTCACGGCGGGACTCCGTGATCGCCGCAGCGACCGAGGAGGCGTCGGGAGCCGTGCACAGGTCGGTCGCGATCGGTACGACGCGGAGCACCTGCCGCGTGCGCCAGTGAAGGACGAAGTCGCCCGTCCGGGACCAGGTGACCGTCAGCAGTTCGCCTCGCATGCGGAAACGGGTGGAGCAGCCGGGGGAAGGGACCGGCTGGCCGGCTTCCGGGACGGCCTGGAGCAGCTTGCAGGCGAGCAGCAGAAGGAGGCCGGTGAAACGCTCGAAGGCGCCGAGGACCTCCTGTCGCCGACGGGTCGTTTCGGCTTCTCCGAGACGCGGGGTCTCGATCGCGGTACAGGCTTGCCAGAGCAGAGCCACCCTGCGGTAGTGCGGATCACTGCTCAGCAGGTTCGTCGGATGCAGTTCGCGCGGCGGTGCGGAGCGGTGGTCGACCGCGCGTGCCAGCGGCGAGCCCAGCATCAACTCCACCGTCATGAGGGAGGATTCCAGTGCCCGTCGGCGTACCTCCGCGGCTGCCTGATGTCGACCGGATTCCTCGATGTTCCTGAACAGTTTGGCTAGGTCTCGTCGGGCCCGCCAAGAAGTTTCCTGCGAGGGCATGAGCAGGCCGTGCACATCGTCCACCATCCTGCTCAGGTCCCTGAGCTTGGCGATGCGCTTCTGCAGATGCGACCGCATCACGTTGAGGACGGCGATCGCGACCCGGTTCTCGTAGATGTCGGCGTTTTCCTCACTGCGCCGGGCCAGCAGACGGCTGGGCCGGACACCGGCGAGCGTATGCGAGGCCCAGTCCTCGGGGTGGGCGGCCAGACGTGCCGTCGCGCCTGCGGCGATCGAGCGCACCTGGGACGTCGGCAGGACTTCCTCCACCGTACGCAGGCGCGTGTACGGGCGGTGGCATACCGTGCGCAGCGCACCGGACTCCCGCTCGAAGACGTCCTCCACCGTCAAGGCTTCCGTCTCATCGGTGACGTCGAGGATGATCGGCGGCATGGCCAGCCAGTCGTCGAGCGTAGCGGCCTCCTCGGCGAGACGGGCAGACACCGCAAGGAGATGGCGGACGAGGAGAGAGCCGAGTTCCGGCTCGGCCGCTTCCCGGCTCATCGCCGACCGCGCGAGCGGATTTCGTCGTCCAGCAGTCGTTGTGTTGCCGTCGGCTCGTGAGCGCTGTCGAAGTGTGTCAGGCTTTCGACAAGGTCGGTGCGCAGTGTGTCGAGGGTGTCAGCATGGATGTCGTATCGCCCCCGGACGGAGCGCAGGATGCGTGTGGCCAGCAGGTGGTCCAGCGCTTCCCCCGGGCTGCCTCCGGCGGCGACCACGACTGGTGTGAACTCCTTGATCTGTAGCTCGAGCCGGTTGCCCCAGCCGATGCGCAGCTCATCCGCGAAGCGCCTGCGCCAGAGGGTGTCGAGAAAATCGATGATGCCGTCGGCCTGTGTGCCGTAGGTGGCCTGCGCCTCGCCGAAAGCCTGGCTGATACGTCCGAGTCCGAGGGGCTGCGCCGGTGCGCACGGCGTCACCGGCAGCTCCGGGTGCTGCCAGGGCAGTTCCAGGACGAAGGCCCGGTCGTAGGTCTTGTCGGCGAAGCCGACGGTCGTTTCGTCATGGTTGGCCGTCCCGATGAACCAGACGTTTTCCGGAATGGCGAGGTGCGTTCCGTCGATGATCAGGTCGGCGGGGTTTCCGACCGGTGCTGTGGTCAGCGTCAGTCTGGGTCGGTCCTTGATGGCGAGGGCCGACAGCACTCCGCTGAAGTACTGTTCGGGATGGGAGAGGTTCATCTCGTCCAGGACGATGAAGAAGGGCCGGTCCTTGAAGGCGGGGCACTGAGCGCGGTACAGGGCTTTGGTGAACTCCGATTCATAGAAGACCCGGTCGAAGCTGTTGTAGTAACCCATGAGGTCCTGCGGATCGCGCCAGCCGGCCTGGACGGGAACCACGGCGACACTGGTGTCACTGCCGAAGGCGCCGGCCAGCGCCCGGGCCAGGCCGGTCTTGCCGATGCCGCTGATGCCCTGGAACAGATGGAGATGGCTCATCGCCATGCCCGCCAGAACTAGGCGCAGGTCCGACAGGCGATAGGAAAGGCCGGCCTTCTGCCGGATGACCGCCTGCATCTGGCGCACCAGATCGGGCATGCCCGGCATGGGCGCATCGGAAGGCAGGGGTGTGCCGAACTCCCGGTCCATGCGTGCGCAGGCCGGGAACACGTGACCGTCCTTGCCGGCCTGGGCTGTGGCGTTGAGTTTGGCTGCTTCCTCGTTGAGGAGCTGTTGCAGTTGGCCGTTGGCGGCACTCAACCAGTTGTTGATCTCCAGGTAGTTCTGGCGCTCGTTGACCGCGATACGGTCACGTTGCAGAGCGGACTCCAGTTCTCCGCGCTCCCGCACCAGTTCCTCGTTGTCGGCGATGAGTTGCGTGACTTGCTGCCGCAGTTGCTCGAGCATGCGCGCGTCCGCCCGTGGCGCCGTGGCGCTCTCCTCCAGCAGGCGGGCGTTCTCGGCGCGGAGTTCGGTAAGGCGCTCGACGACCTGCTCCAAGGTCATGCCGCCCAGGGACGCCAGAGCGCTTTCGTACTCGTTGAGCCGAGCGCCCAGGCGCTCGTTGCCCTCGGCCAGGGCAGCCGCCTTCTGCCGGTACTCCTCCAGTTGTTGGACCAGCTGGCCGGTGCGGCTCGTCAGCTCGCCCTCGAACCGTTCCGCCCGGCTGGCCTGTTGTTCCTTGAGCGCGGCTTTGAGGTGGACGATGTCCTCGCGTTCGTCCTCCAGCCGGAGCTGCGCGGAACGCAGGTCCCTCTCGCGCTGGGTCAGTTCGCTTTCCCTCTGGTCCAGGACCGTCTGCGCCTCGGCCAGGCGACTCTGCTCCTCGGTCCACCTCGCATGCCGGGCCCGGCGTTCGCTGTCGAGGGCGTCCACGGCCGTCTGCCGCTGCTCCGCCAGCCAGCTCTCCAGCTCACGGCCGGCTGCCAGACGACGTTCGGCGAATTGCGCTTCCGCCGATCGCTCACGGTCGGAAAGATCACGCTCCCTGCGGTCGAGGAGCTCCGTGCGCGTGGCCAGGGCGGCGCGTTCGTCCTGCACCGAAGCCGCGTCCTCTGCCTGGCGGGCAGCCGCGGCAGCGAGCTCCTCCCGCTCTGCCTGAAGCCGCTCTGCCTGTACCGTTAGGGCGTTCGCCGCGTCTTCCTGGCGCTTGGCGAGAGCGCGGTAGAGCTGCCACGCGTGTTCCAGGCCGGAGTGCGTGTCGACGGTCTTGTCACCCGCCGCCAGGACCACCTGCGCCTCGCTCGCCACCTGCTGTATTTCCGTCAGCAGCGCGACGGTTTCGTTGCTCCCCGAAGTGGTGCTGGGCGCCACAGGAGCTGGCTGACGCACACGGGTGGTCTCGCTGCGCTGGGAAGCGGCAGCCTGCTGGCCCGGCCACACCACTCCCTTACCTTTCTGACGCGATCGCGTCTGCCTCTTCCCCATGGCGTCAGTTCACCTTCTCGCTGTCCGTGGATCGGCCACCACTCAGACCGAGCAAGTGGCGGGCTGCTTCGTACGCGAGGGTCCGGATGTGCTCAAGCTCGTCCGGGGCCGGGGCACCGGTCGGTCCGTGGGTCGCGTTGTTGCGCAGTATTCGTGACCGGTCGAGATCCTCTAGGAGTGTGGGGCGTCGCCGGATGAACGTGACGAACGGATGTTGCGGATTCTCTCCGGCCGCCCAGACCGCCTTGATGATGTCTCCGGCCAGCCCGCTGGCCGGTGCTTTGCAGTATCTGCGCATCTCCGGCGGCACAGAGGCGGCGCCCAGGCGCTGGGCGGTCAGGACGAATGCGCGCTCCCGTACCCCTGGCTCCCTGGAGGGCGGCAGCCGGGCGGGGAAGCGGTCGTTGAGCCCGGGAAGTATGCACTCGAAGACACGGATCGCATTGCGTGCGGCGTTCTCGCGTTCCCGCGCAGTGTCCTTGAGAAGCGCCAACTCGATGTCTGCGAGGTGAGCCAGCACCTCAGGGTGGTCCCGGATCTCCTCGCCGAGCATGCGTACGACGTCGGCGCGGGCCTCCTCGGCGAGCTCCTGGTCGACCCTGCGCGCGGTGGCAGTCCGGTCGCGGCGGCTCCCGCCGAGCAAACCGTCGATCAGCCGGCCCAAAGGCTCGTCGCTTTCGGCACGGGCCACCAGGAGATCCGCCACGTAGCGCCCGTCACCCACCGCGAACGGATCCTCGACGGTCCACATACGCCCGGACCCGTCGTCGTCCTCAACGACGTAACACACCACGTAGGCGGCGATCGCCGTGCCATGGAAGCCGATCCGCCGAGCCGCCACCACGCCGTCGGGCGTACCGCGGGAACCACCACGAAGCCCACGAGCAGCCAGGTCGTGGCTTTTGCAGGCTTCCAGCACATCTCGCTCCGACGGGCGCAACGAGGAACCGCCGGCCCGAAGCGTCAGCGCGCCAACCTCTCTGGAGGCACCGGCGGTGCCGAACTGAATGGTGACCCAGCGGCCGCGATGCTCCCGCACATCGGCTCGTACCGGATCGGCGACCAAAATACGAGGCAGCAGCACCCCGGTGGCCGGATCCTGGAACATCCGGACGAGCTGGGGATCCGTCTCCGCCACCTCTCCCTCGGCCACGGTACGCCGCCCCGCCTCGGTCAGCTTCAGCCCGGGTTCCATCAGCCGCCCCTCCACAAGCCGGGCGATCACCGTGCGGCACAGGGCGGTGTCCAGGCCGATGAGCCGGGACAGGTCGCCAACGTCTCGCACTCCGGCGGCGCACAAACGCAGCACCACGGTCTGGAAGACGTCCAGTGTGCGGGAGTAGCCGGTCGGCGCCGTCACCTGGTGAACCCACACGGGCAGCAGAACGGGCCGATACCGCTTCCGGGGCGGAAAGGCCAGCTGGAAGACGGGCGTCTCACGGTCGAACGACACGGCCGTCCGCCCCCTTCCGACACAGCTCCAGGAACGCGGCCAGGGGCGCGATCACCTGGGGACTGCCAGGCCCGAACATGTCGTCGTCACCCACGACGGCGAGCAGCCGCTGCTGACGGCTCATCGCCACGCACAGTCGGTTGGCGACGGTGAGGTGTCCGTAGGCGCGCTTGACATCGGTTCGCGCGGCCGGTGCGCAGCTGCGCACGGTGGACAGATAGGTGACGGAGAATTCCATGCCCTGGAAGGCGTCTACGGTGCCGACTCGTAACCGGTCGAGCGGTGCGCCGTCCTCGTCACGGCACAGCCGGGGCACGGGGCGCCATCCGCCCGCATCGGTGAACTCGGCGAGCCCGGCCTTCTTCAGTTCCTTCCACACCTCGGTGACCTGCGCGGCGTAGAACGAGATGACGCCGAACGTCATGTTCGGATGCCGCTCGATCAGCGCGGCGATCTCCGCCGCGATGACAGCGGCTTCAGCGTGCCGCGTGCGGCTCGTTCCCCGTTGCGTTTCGCCGCCCGCGGACAGGGGCACGGGAAGCCACACCGCGGGGACCTCACCGTAGCGGTCGATTCCGTGGGTGAAGTCGGGCGCTTCGCGGCCGTTGCGCAGTTTCCCCTGGTAGAAGTTGTCGCTGACGAAGCTGCCGAGCACCGGGTGCATGCGGAACTGGGTGTCGAGACGGACGAACCGGCGATGTCCGTCGGACGAACCGTGCTCCCACTGCCGTGCCAATCGCTGGAAGAGGCTTTCCTGTAGCCGGTCGCGGACGTCCTCGCCGAGCGAGCCCAGCTCGCGCTCCACGTCGGGTTCCAGCATGTGGGGGAGCTGGGCGTGATCGCCGACCAGCACGATCCGACGGCGGGCCTGAGCGAGGGGGATGAGGAGATCCAGCGGGTTGGCCCGGGCAGCCTCGTCGACGACGACCGACTCGAAGCCCCCGTCTTGACGGCCGAGATCGACCATGGCTTTGGATACGGCCTGTTGGCAGGTCGAGGCCAGTGAGACGGTGTAGGCGCGGAGGGTGTCGTCGACGCCTTCCGGATCGCTGCGCAGGTCGTCCCGGTAATCGAGCAGTGCCGCGGCTATGGCGTCGGGTGACCGGGTCACCGCTTCCGCGAGTTGTGCTGCGAACCGGTCGAGGAGGTCGGCGATCGCGGGATTGGCCACGGTGACTTCTGGCAGCCGAACGCGCGCGGTGAGACGGTCGAGCAGGGTGTCGCGCAACGTGGCGAGAGAGCCAAGGAGTTCACGCTCTGGTGAAGCGGTTCTGGCCGCTGTACGCAGCGACTCCTGGTAGGAGATGCCGTCGAAGAGCGGAGAGTCGGTGAGGTCGAGCCGTGTCAGCAGTGCTCGAGCCGTGCGGGGCCCGTCGTCCTCGAACCCGGTCACCGTGCAGCGCAGCGACCGGATGTAGGGGAGGAGGTCCGAGCGCAGGTCGGGGTCGGCCATGGCGGCGGCCCGAGTGCGATTCCTCTCGGCTCCGTCTCTGAGGCTGCGGAGCTCGCCGACCAGTGAGGGGTCGGATATGTCTCCGAGCTGGGTGAGTACTTGGTCGAGGAATTGGGGCAGGAACTCGGGCGGTACGGGTGCCGCCCTGTAGGTGGCGGCCAGTTCGGCGGCTGCTCGCCGAGCAGCGAGATGCTCTCCCACCGGGCGCTCACGTAGCCGCAGGTCGGCGGCGCGGGCAGCGTCGATGCGCCAGGTGTCCAGCGCGACCTTGCTGCCCCGGCCGCGGGAGTCCACCTTGAGCGGCGGCAGCCCGAAGACCCAGCCTCGCGTGACCAGATGGTCCACCGCCGCGTGCTGGAAACTCGTCAACAGGGTGCTGCCGGCCACCTCTCCGCCCTGGGCGAGATCACCCAGTTGATTGACCAGAGCGGCGATCACCTGCGTTTTGCCCGTGCCAGGCGGTCCTTGGATGATCGCGACATCGGGGGTGTTGAGCGCGGTGAGCACCGCCTCCCGCTGGGCCGGCGTCGGGCCGTGGGGAGCGAAGCAGCTGAGCGCGGAAGGAGAGATCTTCGTGATCCGGCGTCGTGCTGGCTGAGGCCAGGAACCCCCCTCCAGCAGCGTCGGTAGCGCGGGAATGTGTGTCCCGTCGGTGCGCAGCTTCTGCATGGCTTGCTCGCGCCGGTCGAGACGGCGCTGATCGCCGCGGTGTGCCAGGTAGAGCCAGCCTTGGGGCGGCGGGTCCTTCTGGTCGTTGAGGGTCGCGGCGAGTCTCAGGGTCTCGGTGACGCTGTCATACCCGAGCGGTTCGCCGATCCAGGCACGTACCTTCTGCGCCCGGGAAGCGACCAGCCACTCCCGGTCGGTCATCGCGGAGTCTGTCACGGAGGCCGGAACGTCTGTTGCTGCCTCGATCTCTACGCGTTCGGCAGCTGTCGTGTTCTCCAGGGCCGCTCGCGTCCGCGGCAGTGCCCGGTCGAGGTCCACCGTGAACACGCAGCGGCCATCGGACTCGACCTTGACCTTGGTGTAGCGGATGATCCCGAAATCGCGAATCCGGCCTCTGATGTGGCGGGCCTCCAGCTCTTGGTACCTGTCCCACATGGCCAGGTAACCGTTCTGGTTGGCCACCAGGTCGAGGCCCCGCTGTATTCTCTCCCGGTCTCGCTGTCTGGCGGTCATGTCGCGGAAGTCGATCGACCCGACGGCCAGTGCCTTCTGGCCGGCGCCGCGCTGATCGTGGACCGAGCTGAGCAGGCGCACAATGCGGTAGCCGGCGCTGTTTTTCTCGACGTCGGCCATGAGCCCTGGTCCGTGCACCCGGAAGCCGACCGCAAAGCCACCAGCTGGTCCGGCTGAGACCACCATGCGCCTGGCGTCGGCCGGCGCCCCGGGGCGGGGTTCCAGGAAGAGCTCTCGCCTCATGAACTCCATGACGGCCCCGACGTTGGCGGTGTCCGCGCGGTCCGCGTACTTGGTGGCGTCCTCCACGACGGCGTCGTCGACGTCGAGCAGCAGGCCGGTGCTGAGCGGCACAGCGAGTCCTACGGCGGGGGCATAGATGTGCACGCGCAAGGTGAAGGGTTCGCCAGCCGGCGACGCGGGCGGATGCGGACTACCGGTGCGGCGCCGGGGCGGTGCGGCGGGCGCAGGCGGCTTCGGCCGGGCCGGATGCGCAGTGACCGTCACACAACTGCTACCGGCTGCCTCGACTTCGTCGAGCCTCCGTTCGTCCTCGGGACTCGCCGGCTTGACCCCGAACGTGGCGAAGTCGGTGACCAGGTCGAGTTGGCCTGTGGGGCGACGGTAGAGGCGGACCTCGCTGCCATCGGGAATGATCCGGTCGACGAACTCCTGCGGCACTCGGCGCCAGAGGAAGGACACGAAGACCGGCTCTCCCGGCATACGGGCGGGCATGACCGGCCCCCTGGGGCGAACGCTCACCTGCTCGCCTCCACAGCCATCAGACGTACCCAGCGGTGGATCGCACCCTGTCTCCCGAAGTGAATCGTCCAGCCACGGCCGTCGACAGGCACGGTTGCCTGGCTTCCCTGACCGATCTCCCGCCATGGCCGTCCGTCTTGACGGTCCAGCCAGAGGTTGTCGCGGGAGAGGTTCAGCACGGTGGCGTCCTGGCTGTGAAGCCGCAGCCGCGCGACTACCGCGTCAGGTCGATCCGGGGCGGGTGAGGTGTGCCGGGCGGTCAGAGTCGTCTCGCCGCCGGGACGCAGTGCGGTGAAGTCGGGCAGAGGAACCTCCGAGAGCTGGACACCAGGGGTGTCGTCAGTGCTCCCCGATCGGTCCTGCGGCTCGGTACCCACCGGACCGGTCAGTCCGTGGCGCAGCACCCAGACACGGTCGCGGGGCCTCCGGCAGGCGAGGCAGGAGGGTGCGGAGGCACGGTAGGTCCATCCGCACTCCGGGCACTCGACAGTCTGTCCCGCAGCGGAGTGCAGTGCCGCGGCCCACCGGGCAGCCGACGGCCGGAGGATGGGATTGGCCACGGCGTCCACGAAGCACTGTGAGGCCAGGTCCCACAGTTGACCGGACAGGAGTTCCTGCCGTGGTGTGATGCCCAGAGTGCACTCATTGGTGCGGTCGGTGGGGTGGTCGATCCATGGCAGGCGGAACCGGTCTGCGTACTCCTCTTGGTAGGCGGGGTCGGAGTCCAGCACCTCGTCGCCCCGGAACGGGTGACTTGCCGTGAGGGTCTCGAAGATCAGCACGCCGAGTGCGTGTGCGTCGGCCAGTGTGGTGGCTCCGCTGCGACCCGACACGATTTCAGGCGCCCCGTATCCGGGGGTGTGTACCGGCGCGGATCCGACGGTCGAGGCCAGACCGAGGTTGTCCACGTCGATGAGACGGACTTCCTGTTGCTCGACAGCGGCGGAAATCAGCACGTTGGAGGGGGACAGGTCCTGGTACACGATGGCACGGGCGTGGAGCCGGGCGACGGCGTCCGCAAGTTTGGCCAGCAGCCGCAGTCGGCGTTCCAGACCCCCGGTGCGCACATACCAGGCTGCCAGGTCCTCCTCGTCGGGGACGCACAAGGTGTCCAACGAAACCATCTCGTCGGCCAGTTCCATGACATAACCGAGCTTCGGCGGGGCGAGCAGGGCGAGCACGCCGGCCAGCGGGACACCGTCCAACGGAAGGCGCTGGATGCGGCGCAGCCGAACGTGTACAGCCTCTGCTGCTTCCTGAGTCGGAGCAGTGATCATTTTGACGGCGGTTCGTCCGCCTCGGGCCAGCCATACCTCGCCCTGGCCGCCGGCTCCGATCGAGTGGGACAGTGACCACAGTTGGTGGTACTCGTCCTCGACGGGCCGCAGCAGGCCGCCGAGATCCCAGCGCGATGCCACGGGGGTGCCTTTCCTCTCGCCGCGTCCCGCCGGTTCAGGCGCCGAAGTCGGACAAGTCGTCGGGGCTCAGTACCGGCGCCCGGTCCGGACGAGTACTTCGAGCCTGCTGGGTGACGGTGACCGTGACCCAGCGGAAGTACTGCTGGATGCGTCCGACGTCCTGTGCCTCGAAAACGCCGTTGGCCTCGTCGCTGACGAAACGGCGCAGTACGGCTTTTGCCTGCTCGGTCATGTCGGGACCGATGGCGACCGCCAGCCGGTTGGCTCTGGAACCCTTGGGGGATTCGAGCAACCGGTCAAGGGCCTCTTCCCACTCGTCGGTGGGCATGCCGTCGGACACGAGAACGAGCGTGGGAGAGAAGGACCTGGTGGGGACGGCTGCTTCGTCACGCAGTACCGCGTCGGCGAGCTCGAGGGCGGCACCGAGCGGGGTGCCACCTCGGGCCTCCATGTCGGTCCAGGACGCATCGGCCGCGGGCACCATGTTCTGATGCAGTTCAGCCCGATCGCGGCTGAAGGCGATCACTCCGACGTGGATGGTGCCTCGCCCGATGTCGGCCGTGGCGAAATCGTCGAGCATGCGACGGATGCACTCGTTGAGCACATCGATCTTCTCTTGGGGTTCCCCCATGCTCCCACTCACGTCCGCCAGTACGAGTACTGGTAACGGACGTGCCTTCGCGGCCATGAAACGCGGCGCGGCACCCACGATGTCCCCCCATCGCTCTCACCGCACTAGGGGCTGCAAGCCGATACGCCTAGTTGCGGCAAGGTCATTCCTGACGCTGAGGCAGACAAAGGTACTACGTGTTGCACCTTGCGTGCAGTCCGTGACAGCAGGGGATGTGGTCGTCGTGGCGGAGGAGTGTCGAAAGTCCACGGCCAAGGGATAGCGGCCGTCCCAGTAGGCGGCACGCTGCGCTGCCGCCTTCAGTACGACGAGCCCGGGGCAGCTTGAGGCGGAACCATGATCCTCGTACCTGTGCGAACGGACTGGTATGGCAGACACAACGAAGCGGTCGGACGCGGGAATCGACGGGGTCACGCCGACCACCGTTTCCGCCCCTTCCTCCTCCTCGACGATCTACGATCGGTAACCGTGGATCCCACAGCAAGGGGGCGGGGGTGACCGCTGAGCGGGGCGGGTCGACGGCGGCCGAGGTGGAGCAGGCGATTTGGGCGGCCGAGGAACTCATGAACCGGGAGGGGCTGGCGGGCGGGGCGGAGGTGGTGGAACCGGTCGGGCCCGAAGCGACATGTGCGGCCGTAGAGCGGCTCGGGCGTCTGTTCGTGGAGCTGCCCGGACAGATGCGGTATGGGCTGCGTCGGCAGCGAGACAACGGCGGGGACCTTTCGACCGACCCACTGCAGGGGCTGTCCGAGATCGTGCAGAACGCCGACGACCTCGGGGCGAACCAGGTCAGGATTTTCGTACGTGACACGGAGCTGCTGGTAGCGCACGACGGGCGTCCGGTACGGCTGACCGATGTGATGGCGCTAGCCATGCCGTCGCTGACGAGCAAGGACGACGACCCCGACGCCACCGGTCGGTTCGGCATCGGGCTCATGACCCTCCGGCGGCTGTCCCCGGTCCTGGAGATCTTCTGCGGCTTCTACCGCGTCCGGATCGGGGACCCCGACGTGTCCCTCGCCGACCCCTTCCCGGTCCCCTCCTGGTTCGCCGACGACGGTTGGACGGTCCTGCGCATCCCGCTCGCCACCCCCGCCGATGTGCGGGGGCAGGATGTCGACGACTGGCTTGCCGCATGGGGTGACGAGGCGTTGCTCTTCCTCGACCACGTGCGCACGGTCGAGCATCAACGGGAGGGCGGCGACGTACACAGCCGCCTCGCCTTGGAGTGGGGCGAACCCGACACCTACGAGGCCGTCATCGGCGGCCGGGACACCGTGATCGACGTGCGCACGGCCCGGTCATCTGGCGGCATGACCTGGCAGGTTAGCCGTGCCACCGTGCCGAGCCCGCCGGACGTGCCGCGGATTCGGAAGGCCGCGGGTGAATCGACCGGCCTTGCCGTCGCGATCCCGCTGCACGAGGGCGCGGGCGACGAGGCTGCCGGGCAGGTGCATGTCGGACTGCCCGTGACCGAGCTGGGACTTCCGCTCCGGGTCGGCGCCCAGTTCGATCCGAACCCGAGCCGTCAGCATCTCAACGACACCCCGTGGAACCAGGCGCTGCTTCCCTTGTTGGCCGACCTCTGGGCCGCCGTCATGGTGCGACAGCTTCGGCTGGACCCGACCGCGGCCTGGCGGTGCCTGCCCTTGCCGCACAACGTCCGGTCGCCCAAGGGACCTGTACGCGACCTGGAGCAGCGGTTCCTGACCCTTGCGCGCGCGAGGGTGTCGTACGAACTGCGCCTGCGGACGCCGCTCCATGGTGACCTCGAAATCGCCGACCTCGCCGTTGGTGACGAGGTGCTTCTGCCAGCGCTCTCGGAGGCAGAGATCGCGCAGGTGGCCGGCCGCACGGCCGTATTGCCTCCGGCGGCGCGGGATATGGAGGGGCGATGGCAGGAGGTGCTCGAGGACTGGGCCGAACACGACGGTGCCGCGCCCGGGACCGTCACCGTCCCGATGGCTGTGGACGCGCTCCTCGGAGATGCGTCCCGAAGCCCGGAGGCGACGGTCGCACTCGCTTCCGTAGCTATCGCCGAGGGCGAGACCCAGAAGCTTCGATGGCACAAGTGGCTGGTGGACCTCTCCGGAGCACGGCACCAGGTGCCCTGGTTCGGAGCCGCGGAGTTCTTCACTGACAAGGCGCAGGGGCTTGCGAAGGTGCTCGGGCTCAGCCACGTGCTGCACCCGACCTTCGTCGCCGAGACCGGGGAAGCGGCCCGAGTCCGTGCATGGCTGAGCGAACAGCAGGTCTTCGTCACGGGCGCGGATCCGGTGCCCGCCATCCGCCAGCTCGCCGCCCGTGGCGCCCGAAAGGACATCGCGCCTCTGGTCCTGGACGACGACCAACTGGTAGCGCTGCGCGAGGGGTTTCTGCGCGTCCCCGCGAAGGAGCGCCAGCGGCTGGGCAAGGACGTGGGCCGCGCCGTCCTGCTGCACGGCCGCCGGTTCGGGCCCGGCGGTCGTAGGGAGGACGTACAGGTCAGACCAGCGGATGCCTACCTGCCGGCCGGGTTGGACAGTGTGGACCGGGAGGACAGCTTCGAGACGGCCGCAGGTACCGCCACCGGCCTGACGTGGCTGCGGCCCCGCTATGCCCAGGTCCTGCCCGGGGCGGGGACGGGCCTGGGCGCCCGAGCGTTCTTCCACCTGCTCGGTGCCGAAAAGGGACCGCGGCTGCGGCCGCACCCCGGGATCGAGCACCGGTTCACCGCTTCGTCCCCGAGCGAGGGTCTGCCGGCCCAGGTCCTGGGCGGCCCTGCGGAGAGGTCGCAGGACCTACGGAACAAATCGGCCACCTACACCCTGGAGGACTGCGACAGCCCTGACCTGATGGCCGTCGTCCATGACATCGCCGCCGAGAAAGACGGGCCAGTACGACGCCGACGGGCCGCCGCGCTGCTGCGGGTGCTGGGACGCAACTGGGGCGCCTTGTCCGAGCACCACAAGGTCCGCGCTGTCCGGGACCACCACACATGGAACCCCTGCGGGGAGACGGACGGCTTCTGGCTGTGGCAGTTGAAGACCACGGCGTGGCTGGACAACCAGGACGGCGCACCGGCGGCTCCCCGCGGCCTGCGCGAGCGCACGACCAGTACCGTCGCCGTCTACGGTGCGGACAGTGCCGGATTCCTGCACCCCGACCTCCAGCAGGCGGTCGGCAGACGAGGAGAGGTGCTGGTCGCTCTTGGCGTCACCGGCGAGCCGGGTGTCGCCGACCTCCTGGAGGCGCTGCGCCGACTGCGCGCCCGGGAAACCGAAGCCCCCGACCATCCGGCGGCGCAGCTCCTCTACCGGGCGCTCGCCGAGCGACTGACCGCACACCGGGGCAAGGACGCCGCACAGGTGACCGCCACTGTCGTGCGTGCCTTCGGGCAGGGCCGCGGACTGATTCTCACGTCACTGGGCTGGCGCCGGCCGAGCGACTGCTTCCGCGGCCTCCCGGTCTTCGGCCGGTGGGCCGCCTTCGCGCCGTCGTTCAAGGGCAGTGACGCCCTCTGGGAGACCCTCGCGGTTCCGCAGGCCGGTGTGGAGGACGCAGTACGGGTCGTCAGGGAGGTGGCCCGCGAGGCGAGGGAGGAGCGAGGCGCGCGGGCGCCGGTCGACGCCGAAGCCGAGACCGTGATGCTCCAGACCCTGCAGATGCTTGCCCGAACGGCCCGCGAACACCCAGAGAGAATGACCGCCTCTCTCGTGGGGAGACTGCCGTTGCGCACGAGCCGGGGATGGACCAGTAAGCGCCCGGTCTACGCGGCCGACGCAACGTTGACCGAGGCGCTGGGCTCGCGGATCTCGGTGTGGCTGCCGGGCGGGGAACTCGAACAGTTTACGGCGCTCCTCAGATGCCTGCGGGTGACCGAGCTGGGAGCGGCGGACATTACTTTCCGCCCCGCGGAGGACGCGCCCGTCGACAAGGAAGCAACCGACCTCGTGCGTCACGCGCTGGATCTGCTCCGCGAGGACCTGCAGCGCAACGCCGTCGCCGTCGCGGGATCCCTCGACTGCCCGTGGGAGGACTTGGCCGAGGTCGAGGTGCGGATCACCTCGTCGCTGGAGTGTCTGGTCACCCTCCCCGGTGGGGAACCGGTGCGGGGGCCGGTGCGTACCGCCCTCGACCGGGACTCTCGCACACTATGGACGGTGGACCGGGAGTTGTTGAGGCGACCGTCTGAGGCAGGCCGGGCCATCGCCACTCGCTTCACTGAGGACCGGCGGCAGGTCGCCCACTCCTGGGCGGCCGCCTACGACGAGGCGGAGCGCGGAAGAGAGGCGGTGCGGCTCGAGCTGGCCGAGGAGCGGGTCGCGCAGGACCAGGCGGCGACTGATGCCAAGCGTGCCCAACGCCTTGCTGCGCTGGAGACAGAAGTCAAGACGGCTCAGAACAAGGCAGGTGGTCGGCCGCCCGCGTCGACACCCCTGCCCTCGGTCTCTGGCCGCCTGGCCCCGGCCGTCCCGGTCTCGGCACCGCGAGAATTCGTCGATCCGGCAGCCCTCCGCATCACCGGCATTCGCCGGACCACCCAGGCGTTGCCGTCCGCTGGTGGTGTGCCCGCGGCTGGCGGAGGTGCATCCGTCAGAGCCCGCCTCACCCCGCCTGCCTACGCACCGACCGTGCCCGCACCACGTCTGGTTCCCCCTGCCCCCAACATCGACCGCCAGGAGAAAGTGGCTCTGGACCTCCTGCGCAAGGTTCTGGGCACGGAGCAGGAACCGGAGTGGCTGCGCGATCTACGGCACCAGCACGGCGTGGGCGCCGATGCCGTGGACGCGCTCGATCGGTTCTATGAGCTGAAGACGACCTATGGACCCGAGCAGGACACGGTGACCCTCACCGCTAAGGAATGCGAACGAGCGGTCTCGGGAGCCGAGTTCTTCCTCGTAGTGGTATCAGGACTCGCGGTAGACTCCAATCCTGTCCTGCGTCTCGTTCCCGATCCGCTGCACCAACTGCGCATCCGCCCGAACGGAAACGTCATGCTCACCGGGATCAAACAGTCCGGAAGTCTCATCGTCGAATTCGGCGCAAGGGAGGAGCCGGAGCCTTCTTGACTTTCCTCCCGGGGGCACAGCCCTCGCCCGTTACGAACTCGAGGCAGCCGAGCGGGAGGACCTGGCGCAAGTCGGGACCAGGCCGAGGGCGTCGGTGCTCAGTTACCGCTTAGCAGGCCAAATGCCGCCGACTCTCAACATGCCTGATGAGACGTCAGGTAAGTCAGCATCCACTCAGCATCAGTCCCGTACGGTTCCTCGCGCGTGCGCCTGGTCGGTGGCTTCGCGGCAGCCTGGCTGGCGCAGAAATGCGCAGGCGGGAAGCCTGGTCACAGCAACGCACGATTTTCCTGGAGGTCTTCGAGTCGAAGGCATGCCGATGTACAGTGAGGGACGCCCCTGACCTGCAGAAAGCTGGCGGGGAGCCGTCTTCTAGGAGTCCAAAGTGCTGCGAACTTTGATCAAGTCCAAGATCCACCGCGCCACCGTCACCCAGGCCGACCTGCACTACGTGGGATCGGTGACCATCGACGCCGACCTGCTCGACGCCGCGGACCTGCTGCCCGGCGAGCTCGTGCACATCGTCGACATCACCAACGGCGCCCGGCTGGAGACGTACGTCATCGAGGGTGAGCGTGGCTCGGGTGTGGTCGGGATCAACGGGGCGGCCGCCCACCTCGTCCACCCCGGCGATCTGGTGATCATCATCAGTTACGCTCAGGTGACCGATGCCGAGGCGCGGGCACTCGAACCCCGGGTCGTGCACGTGGACCGCGACAACCGCATCGTGGCCCTGGGAGCCGACCCGTCCGAGCCGGTGCCGGGCTCGGACCAGGAGCGCAGCCCGCAGGCCGTGGTGGCCTGACCCCGACTTCCGACGATCTTCGGACCAGGAGCGTGCCCATGAGCGACATCGAGATCCGCGACGACCGGGCGGCGGGCCGCCTGGAGGCGATCGGCGACGGTTCCGGTGAAGTGGTCGGCCACATCGAGTACTTCGTGCTCGAGTCGCCCGAGGGCGCGCTCGTCCCGGTCCACACGATCGTCGAACCGGCCCACGAGGGGAAGGGCATCGCGGGCTCCCTGGCGCGTGAGCTGTACGCCATGGCGAACCGCGAGGGCATCGCCGTCGCCCCGCTGTGCCCGTACGTCGTCAAGTGGGCCGAGCGTCACCCCGCCGAGGCCCCGCCGGCCGGCCCCGCCCTGCTGCGGGCGGCGAAGGAGTGGCTCGTGGCGCATCCGGGACGGTTCTGAGCGACGCGTTCGGATCGCCTGCTGCCTCAGCCACTGCGGCTGAGCCGGTCAGATCAGCGGCCGCGCGTCGACCGCCGTGCGGCACACGGAGATCCTCGCCAGGCGGCACACGGCGAGGACCTCGGTCTGCCCCGCACACCGGCAGACCCACCCGGCTCAGCCCCTTCACGCGGCGGGGTGAGTGGTGGCGCTGCCGTCGGGTACGCGGGGGAGTAGTCCAGAGCCGATGTCGACCGACTGGCCGGAGGACGCCATGACCAACCCGTACCCCGACCCCGTCCACCCGGACCCCACACCGGGCCCCGGGCCGGGGCCCACACCCGGCCCGGATCCTCAGCCGCCGCAGCCGTACCCCGACCCGGTGCCGCCCGCGCCAGGTCCGGACCCGAGTCCGCCTCCACGGCCGACCCCGGAGCCCTCCCCGTCCCCCATCCCGCCGGGCCCGGAGCCGGTCCCGAACCCGGAGCCGGGACCGCCACTGTCCTGAGCCGGCACCGCCGGTACCTGCCCCCGGCGCGCGAAGCGGCGGTGGACGGCCTCCGGGCCGCCCACCGCCGCTTCGTACCTCCGCGAGGCTCGCCTACTCGGAGACCTCCGACCGGTCCCCGCCCCACAGCGTGTGGAACGACCCGTCCCGGTCGGTCCGCCGGTAGGTGTGCGCGCCGAAGAAGTCCCGCTGCCCCTGCGTGAGTGCCGCGGGCAACCGCTCCGCGCGCAGCGCGTCGTAGTAGGCGAGGGCCGCCGCGAAGCCCGGCGTCGGGACGCCCTGGCGGGTCGCGGCGACGAGGACCTCACGCCAGTCGTCCTGGGCCGCCGCGATCTCCTGCGCGAACGTCTCGTCGGACAGCAGGCTCGGCAGGTCCGCCCGGGCGTCGTACGCGGCACGGATGCGGTCCAGGAAGGCCGCGCGGATGATGCAGCCGCCCCGCCAGAGCGCGGAGACGGCGCCGAGGTCGATGTCCCAGCCGTACTCCTCACTGCCCGCGGCGATCTCGTGGAAGCCCTGGGTGTACGACACGATCTTCGAGGCGTACAGCGCCTGCTCCACGCGGTCGGCGAAGGCGCCCGCCTCCGCCTCGCTCAGCGGCGACGCCTTCGGTCCGGCGAGCCCCCGCGAGGCCTCCCGCAGCGCGGCGTGCCCGGAGAGCGAGCGGGCGAAGACCGCCTCGGCGATGCCGGAGACGGGGACGCCCAGGTCGAGGGCGATCTGGACGGTCCAGCGGCCGGTGCCCTTCTGCTCGGCCTGGTCCACCACCACGTCCACGAAGGGCTTGCCGGTCGCCGCGTCCACGTGCGACAGCACCTCGGCGGTGATCTCGATCAGGTAGGAGTCGAGGCGTCCGGTGTTCCAGGTGCGGAAGATGTCCGCGATCTGCGCGGGCTCGTACCCGGCGACATCGCGCAGCAGTTGGTAGGCCTCACCGATCAGCTGCATGTCGGCGTACTCGATGCCGTTGTGCACCATCTTCACGAAGTGTCCGGCGCCGTCCGGCCCCACGTGCGTCACGCACGGCGTCCCGTCCGCCGCCTTCGCGGAGATCTTCTCCAGCATCGGGCCCAGCGAGTCGTACGACTCCTTGGGCCCGCCCGGCATGATGCTCGGCCCGAGCAGCGCGCCCTCCTCGCCGCCCGAGACGCCCATGCCGACGAAGTGGATGCCCTGCTCGCGCAGTTCTCGCTCACGGCGCCGGGTGTCCGCGAAGTGCGCGTTGCCGCCGTCGATGATCATGTCGCCCGGCTCCAGGAGCGGGGCGAACTCCTGGATCACCGCGTCCGTCGGCTCCCCGGCCTTCACCATGACGACCAGGCGCCGCGGTCGCTCCAGAGCCGCCACGAACTCCTTGGCGGTCTCGGCCGCCACGAAGTCGCCCTCGCTCCCGAACTCCTCCACCAGCGCGTGCGTACGCGACGCCGTCCGGTTGTGCAACGCGACCGTGTAGCCGTTGCGCGCGAAGTTGCGGGCGAGATTGCGGCCCATGACCGCGAGTCCTGTGACGCCGATCTGGGCTGAATTGCTCATTCGGTTGGCTCCTCAAGGATCCGGGGATCCGGTTGTCGGTGGTGCCGGTGCCTGCCGGTCGTGCCCGTCAGTATTGCCCCTCGACCATCCTGACGTGCCGGTACGCCGACCGCGCGTCCGGGGTCGGGCGGCGCTCCGCAGGCAGATACGCACGAGAGGCACCACCCGCCTCAGCCACTGCGCAACTGGCGGTTATTCCCGCTTGCTTGAACGGAAGCACACGGCCGATTGCCGCCTTGTCATGGCCTGTTCGCAGCGCTTACTTTTGCCCCTCCTGACGCATGCCTAGGGGGCTCTTCATGGCCGTACGCGGCCGGCACCGCCGGTATCAGCCGAACAGGATCAACCGTGCCTCGCTCACCGTCACGGCGGGCGGTGCCGGGATGGCGATGCCGCTCATCGGTGCCGGGGTCGCGCAGGCCGCCGACGTGGACACCTGGAACAAGGTCGCCGCGTGCGAGTCGAGCAACGACTGGAACATCAACACCGGCAACGGCTACTACGGCGGACTGCAGTTCACCCGGTCCACCTGGGAGGCGTACGGCGGTACGCGGTACGCGCCGCGAGCGGATCTGGCCACCAAGGACCAGCAGATCGCCGTGGCGGAGAAGGTGCTGGACGGGCAGGGGCCGGGAGCCTGGCCGACCTGCTCGGTGCGGGCGGGGCTGACGCGGGGCGGGGACACCCCGGACATCCGTCCCGCCGGGACCGGCGACAGCGCCGCGAAGAAGTCGGGCAGCGGTTCCGTGGCGGACGTACAGCCGCAGACCACGCCCCAGTCCCGGGCCGGGACCGCCGAGATGTACACGGTGGTCCGCGGCGACTCGCTCTCCGAGATCGCCGACGCCGAGCGGGTCAAGGGCGGTTGGCGGGGGCTGTACGCGGCCAATCGGAAGGCCATCGGACCGGACCCCGACCTGATCATTCCCGGTCAGCGGCTGAAGCTGCGCGGTCAGGAGGCCACCACCGCGTCGACGAGCACCCAGGCCGGTGGCAAGTCCGCCACCGAGAAGGCCGCCTCGGGCACCCAGGAGACCGAAGACAAGGCCACGACCAGCCATTCCCTGGTCTCCCCGGTGAACGCCGCCGCGGGCACGCCGTACCGCAAGACGGGTTCCTCCTGGTCGAAGGGTTACCACACGGGCGTCGACTTCGCGGTGCCCACCGGCACGTCCGTGAAGGCGGTCGGGGCCGGCAAGGTCGTCACCGCCGGGTGGGGCGGATCGTTCGGCTACCAGGTGGTGATCCGGCATTCCGACGGCCGCTACACCCAGTACGCGCATCTGTCGGCGATCTCCGTGAAGAGCGGGCAGACGGTGGGCGGCGGCCAGCGCATCGGCCGCTCGGGCTCCACCGGCAACAGCACGGGCCCGCATCTGCACTTCGAGGTGCGGACGGGGCCCGGCTTCGGAACGGACGTCGACCCGGTGGCCTACCTGAAGGCCGGCGGCATCAGGATTTGACACGCGTGCGGTGCCGGTCGAAGACGGGCAGCGCGACGAACGGACCGGCGTAGAAGGGGCCGTACAGGTACGCCGGCACGTCGGACCCCGATGGCTCCGCGTCCTCGGAGGCATCCTCCGCGACGGGGACGCTGTCCAGGGCCGAAGGCGACACCGGGGCCGGGACGAGCACGCCCTCGGGCACCGCGGCAGCCGCCGGGACCGGAGCGAGCGCGGCTTCCGGGACCGCCGCGACGGACACGGCCGGGACGAGCGTGGCTTCCTGGACCGCGGCGGTCGCCGGGGTGGGGACGAGTACGCCGTCCCGTACCCCCGCGGGGACCGGCTGCTCGGGCATCCGTGCCTGGGGCTCTTCGGACGCGGCCGGGACGAGCGTGGCTTCCTGGACCGCGGCGGTCGCCGGGGTGGGGACGAGTACGCCGTCCCGGACTCCTGCGGGGACCGGCTGCTCGGGCACCCGTTCCTGGTGCGCTTCCGCCGGGACGGGCGCGGGCAGCGGTGCCGCCGGCTGGGCGGCGGGCCCGGGCAGCGGCTCCACGGGCTCCGGGTGGGTGCGCTGCAGCCGCTCGGTGGTCAGCAGGATCAGGCCGCCCGCCGCGACCACACCGCAGCTCAGCGCGAGCGCGGTGCCCGTCGTGCCGTAGCGGAAGGTTTCTCCGAACATCGTGATGCCGACCGCGGCCGCCGCCACCGGGTTCACGACCGTCAGCGTGGCCAGCGGGGCCGCGAGGCCCGCACCGCGGTAGGCGGCCTGGGACAGCAGCATGCCGGTCGTGGCCAGGACGCCGATCACGGCCAGGGACGGCAGGTCGGCCGCGGAGACGCCCCCCGTCCAGTCGACGGCGACGGTCTTGGTGAAGACCGAGGACATGCCGAACGCGATGCCGGACGCGATCGCGAGCAGAATGCTGCGCACCGCCGGGTGCCGGTGTGCGGCCCGGCCGGCGATCATCAGCGCGACAACCGCACCGGCGGTGACCACGGCCACGCCCACCCGCTGCGCTGTGTCCAGCGACTGCGCGTCGGACGCGCCGACCAGGGAGAGCAGACCGGCGAGACCGACCGTCGCCATGATCGCGCCGCGCCAGGCGGTCGCCCCGGCCTTGCGGCCCACGAACAGTGCCGCCATGGGCAGGGCGAAGACGATGGTCAGCGCGCCCAGCGGCTGCACCAGGCTCAGCGGGCCGTAGGCGAGCGCCACCACGTGCAGCAGCGCGCCCAGGCCGTTCAGCGCGACCGCCGCCCACCAGATGGGCCGGCGCAGCGGCGCGTACTGCTGGCCGGGGGAGGAGACCGCCACCTGCTCCTGGACGATGGCCCCGCCCGCGTACGCCACCGCGGAGACGAACGACAGCAGCACGGACAACGCGAGGGCACTCATGAGCGACTCCTCTGCGTGAGGCGGGGGCCCTGGGCCCGGCGCGGCGTACGGTCGGCTTCCATGACCAACACGATCCCGTGAAAAGTTCTTCCCGTCGTCGTACCAGAGCAGTCAATGGGTCCTACTGCCGATGGAGTACGAATCGGGCGCCATCATCCCCAAGGTGGGTGACCCGGGGCGGACCCCTAGTGGTCGGAGCCCCTAGGGGCCTTGGTACTACTGCTGTTCGTGGACCTCGACCCCGATCTCGCCGCGCTGCGCCCGCTCGGCGACTTCTTCGTACTGCGCACGGCAGGAGCCCCGCCCGCGTCACCGCCGACGCTCGCGTGCGCGTACGAGAGGGGCTTGTCGGATGTTCACGACGATTCTATGACTTTCCGGGTGCGCAAGGTAGGCGACGCCCTGTGCGTCCCCGAGGTGCGGATCGCGGCCTCGGTCGCCCAGCAGGGGCTCGCCGCCCGCCTGTGGTCGGTGACCCTCGGCTGCGCGGCCCTCTACGGCCGGGTCCCCGACCTCGACCCGCGTCTGCTGCACTGGGATCCCGACGGGAGTGCGCCCGACGACCTGTGGCTGTCCGCCGTACGGCCGGTGCCCGCGGACGCGGAGACCCTCGCGGACGTCGTGCTGCGCGCCCACCTCCAGCCGCTGACCGACATCCTGCACGCCCGGTACCGCATCGCCGAAGGTCTGTTGTGGGGCAACGCCGCCTCCGCGCTCGCGGGCGCCGCCCGGCAGCTGGACGGCTGGGCGCGGCGCCACGGCCGTACGGACGTGGCCGCCACGGCCCGCGCCCGCACCGCGGAAATCCTCTCCCACCCCCTTCTCGCGGGCGCCGGCACCCTCACCGGCACGGCCTTCCGGCGGCGCAGCTGCTGCCTCTACTACCGCGTACCCGGAGGAGGCGTGTGCGGCGACTGTTGCTTCACACGACCCCCGCGGTCTTCCCCGCGCGCCGCATCTGGGTGACCATGAAGAGAATCAGCCGCTGAGACAGGGGGTTCCGGGTGCGTGTGGGACTGCTGACCCGCGAGTACCCGCCGGATGTGTACGGCGGTGCGGGTGTCCATGTCGAGTTCCTCGCCCGGGAGTTGAGGTCCCTCGTCGACCTGGATGTGCACTGCTGGGGCGAGGGCCGTGCCGACGGCGTGATCCGCCACCGCCCCTGGCCGGTGCTGGACACGGCCAACGACGCACTGCGCACCTTCTCCGTGGACCTCGCGATGACCGCCGGCCTCGAAGGCCGCGAGCTCGTCCACTCCCACACCTGGTACGCCAACCTCGCCGGCCACCTCGGCAAGCTCCTGTACGGCATCCCGCACGTGATGACCGCCCACTCCCTGGAGCCCCTGCGGCCCTGGAAGGCCGAGCAGCTCGGTGGCGGATACGCCCTCTCCAGCTGGGCGGAGCGCACCGCGATCGAGGCCGCCGACGGGGTGATCGCCGTCTCCGGTGCCATGCGCGAGGACATCCTCGGCTGCTACCCGGGGCTGGATCCGGCCAAGGTCCACATCGTGCACAACGGCATCGACACCAGCCTCTACCGACCCGACCACGGCACCGACGTCCTGCGCCGCATCGGCCTCGACCCGGACCGCCCGTTCGTCCTGTTCGTCGGCCGCATCACCCGGCAGAAGGGCGTCCCCCACCTGCTGCGCGCGGTCCGGGACATCGACCCGGCCGCGCAGGTCGTGCTCTGCGCCGGCGCCCCCGACACCCCCGAGATCGACCAGGAGTTCCGCGACCTCTTCCAGGAGCTGAGCCGGGTCCGCGAGGGCGTGCACTGGATCCCGCAGATGCTGCCCCGCCCCGAGGTGATCCAGCTTCTGACGCACGCCGCGGTGTTCGTCTGTCCTTCGGTGTACGAACCCCTCGGTATCGTCAACCTGGAGGCGATGGCGTGCGGCACTCCCGTCGTGGCCTCCCGGGTCGGCGGCATCCCCGAGGTCGTGGACCATGGGAAGACGGGTTTACTCGTGCCGGTCGACGACGACTTCGAGACGGGCCTCGCGGGGGCGCTGGACTCGGTCCTCGGGGACCCGGTGGCCGCGCGGGAGATGGGCGAGGCCGGACGGGTGCGAGCGGTGGGCGAATTCGACTGGGACGCGGTCGCCCGGCGCACGGTCCGGCTCTACGAGAAGATCCTCAAACCAAATTAGTGGGACAGGAGTTCCTCGAACAGGCGTAGTCCGCCCTGCTCAGGGGCAGGAATGGATCAACCAGGGTGAGGGGAGCGGCCATGCGTCGTGGTGGTCCTTCGGTGCTCGGCATCGTGTTGGCGGGCGGAGAGGGCAAACGCCTGATGCCCCTGACCGCGGACCGCGCGAAACCCGCGGTCACCTTCGGCGGCACGTACCGCCTGGTCGACTTCGTGCTGTCCAACCTGGTCAACGCCGACGTTCTGCGCATCTGCGTCCTGACGCAGTACAAGTCGCACTCCCTGGACCGGCACATCACCACCACCTGGCGGATGTCCAGCCTGCTCGGCAACTACGTCACCCCGGTCCCGGCCCAGCAGCGCCTGGGCCCGCGCTGGTACCTGGGCAGCGCGGACGCGATCCTGCAGTCCCTGAACCTCATCTACGACGAACAACCCGAATATGTGGCCGTCTTTGGCGCCGACCACGTCTACCGCATGGATCCGCGTCAGATGCTCGCCCAGCACATCGAGAGCGGCGCGGGCGTCACGGTGGCCGGGATCCGCGTCCCGCGCGACGAGTCGTCGGCCTTCGGCGTGATCAGCCCCGGATCCGACGGCCAGACGGTGGAACGCTTCCTGGAGAAGCCCGCCGACCCGCCCGGCCTGGCCGACGACCCCGAGTGCGTGTTCGCCTCGATGGGCAACTACATCTTCACCACCAAGGCCCTCATCGAGGCGCTGCAACGGGACGCCGAGGACGTGAACTCGGTGCACGACATGGGCGGCTCGATCCTGCCGCAGCTCACCGACCGCGGCGAGGCCCAGCTGTACGACTTCAGCGCCAACCACGTGCCCGGCGAGACCACCCGCGACCAGGGCTACTGGCGGGACGTCGGCACGCTCGACGCGTACTACGACGCCCATATGGACCTCATCGCCGAACGCCCCACCTTCAACCTGTACAACCGCAGCTGGCCCATCTACACCCACTCGGGTCAGCTCTCCCCGGCCCGTTTCAACGCGGGCGGCATCGCCAGCGAGTCCATCATCAGCGCGGGCTGCCTGATCCGCGGGCAGGTCACCCGGTCGGTCCTGTCGCCGGGTGTCGTGGTCGACCCGGGAGCCGTGGTCCAGGGCTCGGTGCTGCACGACAACGTGCACATCGGGCGGGGCGCGGTGGTGCGCGGTGCCGTGCTCGACAAGAACGTTCAGGTGCCACCGGGCGCGACCATCGGCGTGAATCCGGAGCGGGACTCCGAGCTGTACACGGTGTCCAAGGGCGGAGTGATCGCGTTGGGGAAGGGCCAGCAGGTGCCCTGATTTCGGCCTCTGTTGCCCCTGTGACAGCCGGGGCGACGGGCGCCGGACTTAATCTGCTCTTAACTGAGCGTAGCTTGATCGTACTTGACCGTAATCGCCTGGGGGCGATTGACTGCTTGCCTCACCCGTCGCCGACGCGAGGCAAGCCATTGACTCCTGACCTGCTCGCACCTCTCGACTTGGCGTTCTGGAACATGGAATCCGCCGAGCACCCCATGCACCTGGGCGCACTCGGCGTCTTCACGGCACACTCGCCCACCGCGGGCGCCCACGCGGCCGACCTGCTGGCCGCCCGGGCCGCCGCGGTGCCCGGACTGCGGATGCGGATCCGGGACGTGTGGCCCCTGGGCTTCCCGGGGGCCTTCGGCGGCGCGGCGCGTGAGCCCGCTCCGGACTTCGACCCGCTCGACCACGTCACCCTGCACGCCCCCACCGCGGACTTCCAGGCGGAGGCGGGCCGGCTGATGCAGCGGCCGCTGGAGCGGGACCGGCCGCCGTGGGAGGCGCACGTGCTGCCCGGGGAGGACGGCGTCTCGTTCGCCGTGCTCTTCAAGTTCCACCACGCCCTGGCCGACGGCCTGCGCGCCCTGACGCTCGCCGCCGCGGTCCTGGACCCGATGGACGTGCCGGCCCGGCGGCCCCGACCGGCCGAGCCGGCGCGCGGCCTCCTCCCGGACGTCCGCAGACTGCCGGAGCTGGTACGCGGCGCCCTGTCCGACGTGGGCCGGGCCCTCGACATCGGCACCTCGGTCGCCCGCTCCACCCTGGACGTCCGTACCTCCGCCGCCCTCACCGCCCAGTCCACCGGTACCCGCCGCACCGCCGGGGTGGTCGTCGACATCGACGACGTGCACCGCGTGCGCAAGGCCGTCGGCGGCACCGTCAACGACGTCCTGATCGCCGTCGTCGCCGGTGCCCTGCGCCGCTGGCTGGACGAGCGCGGCGACGGCAGCGAGGGCGTCGCACCGCGCGCCCTGATCCCCGTGTCCAGGCGCCGCCCGCGCACCGCCCACCCGCAGGGCAACCGGCTCTCCGGGTACCTGATGCGGCTCCCCGTCGCCGACCCGGACCCGCTCGGCCGCCTCGCCACGGTCCGCACGGCCATGGACCGCAACAAGGACGCCGGGCCCAACCGGGGCGCCGGCGCCGTCGCCCTGCTCGCCGACCACGTCCCCGCGCTCGGCCACCGGATCGGCGGACCGCTGATGAGCCAGGCCGCGCGGCTGTGGTTCGACATCCTGGTCACCAGCGTGCCGCTGCCGGGCATCGGCCTGAAGCTCGGCGGCAACCCCGTCACCGAGGTCTATCCCTTCGCCCCGCTGGCCCGCGGGCAGTCCCTCGCGGTCGCGATCTCGACCTACCGCGGGCGCGTGCACTACGGACTCGTCGCCGACGCCGAGGCCGTACCGGACCTCGATCGTCTGGCCCTCGCCGTGACCGAGGAGGTGGAGACGCTGATCACCGCCTGCGACCCGTGATCACCACGGGTTTGGTGCTATGGCCCGGCGCTCCGTAAAATCCCCGGTTCGAACGCGTCGCCGTCGGAGCGCCGCACGAAACACCCAGGGAACGGCAGCGGCCATGACGGTGACAGACAACGGCTCGGCGACCACGGACGAGATCGTCTACGGTCCCGGCATCGACCCGGACCGGCTTGCCGTCTGCCTCGCCGTGCTCGAGGAACTCGACAAGCTGGATGTCGACCACCCCGACGCGATCGCCGTGCGCCGCGCCACCGCCGGCATCTACCGCAGCGTCAAGCAGCGCCGCCGCCAGGAGCGCCGGGCCGCCAAGACCGCGCACGACAAGGCGGTCACGGAGGCCACGGCGACCGGCTCCGCCCAGCGCATCGACGACGAGACCGAGGGCATCCTGCCGTCGTCGGGCACCGAGGAGGGGCAGATCGCCGGGATACTCCAGCGCCCGCGCTCCTGCTACACCTGCAAGGCCCGGTACGTGGAAGTCGACTACTTCTACCACCAGCTCTGTCCCGACTGCGCCCGCCTGAACCGTGCCAAGCGCGACGCCCGCGTCGACCTCACCGGCAAGCGCGCCCTGCTCACCGGCGGCCGCGCCAAGATCGGCATGTACATCGCGCTGCGGCTGCTGCGTGACGGCGCGCACACGACGATCACCACGCGCTTCCCGAAGGACGCCATCCGCCGCTTCAAGGCCATGGACGACTCGGCGGACTGGATGCACCGCCTGGAGGTCGTCGGCATCGACCTGCGCGACCCGGCGCAGGCCGTGGCCCTCGCCGACCAGGTCGCCGAGGCGGGCCCCCTCGACATCCTCATCAACAACGCGACGCAGACCGTGCGCCGTCTGCCCTCCGCCTACGCCGCCCTGGTCGAGGGCGAGAGCGCCCCGCTGCCGGCCGGTGAGCTGCCCGCCCACCACGTCATCGGCGCCTTCGGCTCCGGCGCGGTGGACGGCCTGGCCGCGCTGCCCGCCGGGATCTCCGGCATGGACGCGCAGCAGGTCGCCGACCTCGCCCTGGTCGCGGGCAACGCCAGCGTCGCCCGGCACCTCGACGGCACCGCCATCGACGCGGGCGGCCTCGTCCCCGACGTCGTCGACAGCAACACCTGGGTGCAGACGATCGAGCAGATCTCCCCGGTGGAGCTTCTCGAGACCCAGCTGTGCAACTACACGGCGCCGTTCATCCTGATCAGCAAGCTCCGCCCGGTCATGGCCGCCGCCGCCAGGCAGGCGACGAGCGGACGCGCGCACGTCGTGAACGTCTCGGCGATGGAAGGTGTCTTCGGCCGCGGTTACAAGGGCGCCGGCCACCCGAACACGAACGCCGCCAAGGCCGCCATGAACATGGTGACGCGGACCAGCGCCCAGGAGATGTTCCAGGCCGACCGCATCCTCATGACCTCGGTCGACACCGGGTGGATCACCGACGAGCGGCCCCACTACGACAAGCTGCGCCTCGCGGAGGAGGGCTTCCACGCCCCCCTCGACCTGGTCGACGGCGCGGCCCGCGTCTACGACCCGATCGTCCGCGGCGAGGAGGGCGACGACGTGTACGGCGTCTTCCTCAAGGACTACGCGCCGGGCAAGTGGTAGTGAGTTAATCGGCTGGCAGGTCGGGGCGCCGCGGCCTACCGTGAGAAGCGAACGCCGGTGTGCCCGGTGCGATGGTCACGCGTACTTCCTGGTTCGACTCCATGCAGGCCCGCCCTCGGGCCTGTCGCCCTTCGGGGGCGATCGCGTAGCCGCCTTGATCTCGGGCACCACGCAGGCGTGTCGTGTTCAGCGGTGTCCGGGCGCTTCTCCGCCGGCGTCCGGCGGTGCCTGGGCCCGCAGCCGCTCGTGCACCGCGTACGGCGCCGACGCCGCGGACGCGGCCCGCACCCGAGTGCCCCCGTCCACCAGCAGGTCCGCCCCGGTCACCCACTGCGCCGCGTCCGACGCCAGCCACACCACCGCCCGCGCCACGTCCTCGGGTTCTCCGATCCGCCCGAGCGGCAGCCCCGCCGCCACGTCCCGCTCGCCCGGCTCCCACACGAAGCGCGCCATCTCGGTGCGTACGAGGCCGGGGGAGACGGAGTTGACGCGCACCTTGGGCGCGAGTTCGCCCGCGAGTTGCCGGGTCAGGTGCAGCAGGGCCGCCTTGCTGGTGCCGTACGCGCCGACGCCCGGCCCGACATGCCCGGCGCCCTCCGTGCAGACGTTCACCACCGCGCCGCCGTGCTCGCACATCCAGGCCCGCCACGCGCACTGCACCAGCCGCAGGGCGGCCTCGACGTTGACCGCGAACGCCTCGCGCCAGGCGTCCGGGTCCACCTCCATCAGCGGTCCGTACGGCTGGTTGGTCGCCGCGTTGTTGACCAGCACGTCGATCCGTCCGAACTCGCGCAGGGCCAGCTCCGTGACCTCGCGCAGGTGGGCCGGTTCGGCCACGCTGCCCGCCAGTCCGATGCCGCCCAGCTCTTCGGCGGTCCGGCGCACGGCGTCGGCGTCGCGGGCGGTCACGCACACCAGCGCCCCGGCCTCGCTCAACTCCCGGGCCACCGCCCGCCCGATGCCGCGGGTGGCGCCGGTGACGATCGCGGTCCTGCCCTGGAGTGCCTGAAGTCCTCGGTGCCCTTGCGGTCCGTACGACGACGTCATCGGCGTACCGTCTCATGGCGGGATCCGAACCGCGTCGCCTGTTCGGTGGCGTAGGCCATTCGAGCGACCCTCAAACCGCGTGTTATGTAACAAACCGTCGCAAACTGTCCCCAGGGAAACACGGGCCGACTTCGGATAGTTACCCTTTGTTTTCAGCCCTATCGAGCGGCCTGGCGCTCATTTGGTTAGTCTGTAGCGGACGGACAGCTGTACGGGGTCCTACCCACACCCAAGGTCCGTCATGGGACACGCCCGTTCACAACGGCCTGCTCTCGTACGAGCAACCGACGCCACCGCGTCCGACTGCCTCTAGCCACACCCAAGCGGGCGTCTGGTACCTGGTCGCAGACTGGGCAGGAAACGCCCCGAGGGTGACCCGACACATAAGGAGTGCGCGGTGACACCGGAAAAATCGAGTCGCGAGCAACGCCCCAAGGAACGCACGGAGCGTGCGGGCCGCCGACCTGGAGAGATCGGCAGCCTCGACGTGTGGGCCCGGTCCGCCCCCATCCGCCTGGCGGGCTACGAGGACGACCTCGCCGAGCCCCACATCCTGCCCAGCGTGGACTGACGCCCGGGCAGAACCCGTCGTCGCGATCGCCGAACGCATGGGCGTGCGAAACTCACGCCCATGCTGATCAGAGAAGCCGTGGCCCAGGACTGGCCACGGATTTGGCCTTTCTGGCACCGGATCGTCGCCGCCGCCGACACCTACACCTGGGACCCGGACACCTCCGAAGAGGCGGCCCGCGCCCTGTGGATGGCCCCGGGCAAACGCGTCTACGTCGTCGAGGACGACACTGGTGTCCTCGTCGCCTCCGCCTACCTCACCGCCAACTACGGCGGCCCCGCCGCCCGCATCGCCAACGCGGGTTTCATGGTCGACCCCGACCAGGGCGGCCGGGGCTTCGGCCGCGCCCTCGCCGAGCACGTCCTGGACGCGGCGCGGGCCGAGGGCTATCGGGGCATGGTGTTCAACGCCGTCGTCGAGACCAACCCGGCCGTGAAGCTGTGGAGTTCCTTCGGCTTCACCATCCTCGGTACGGTCCCGGACGCCTACGAACACCCCCGGCACGGCCGGGTGGGCCTGCACATCATGTACAAGGCCCTCTAGCGCACCTCTAGCGCTCCTCTACTGCAGCGGCGCCGTCCGCTGCCACGGACGCCGCTCCTCCAACTGCTCGGCCACGGCGAGCAGATCCGCCTCCGACCCCGGCCGCCCCACCAACTGCACGGCGCAGGGGGCGCCGGAGGGCAGGGTGCCGAAGGGGACCGACATCGCCGGCCAGCCGGTCAGGTTCCACGGCGGGGTCAGGGGCGAGTAGTTCGTGTTGGCCAGGACGTTGCGCAGCCAGCCCCGCTCGTGCCAGGCCGCGGCCTTGGGGGAGCGGCGGGCGAGCGCCGGGGTGAGCAGCACGTCGTGCTCGGCGAAGAACGGCTCCAGCCGCCGGCGCAGTGCCTCACGTCCCTCCCCGGACCGCACGGTGTTCACGAAACGGCGGCCCACCGTCGCGTGCACCCGGGTGCGCCGCGTCAGCAGCCGCCGGTCGAGACCCCGCGCGTCGACCGCTGTGCCGGCCGTCCAGTGGGCGAGCGAGGTGAAGCTCAGCGACAGCGGGTACGGCGGGTCGGCCCGGCGTACCTGGTGACCCGCCTTCATCAGCAGCTCCGCCGCCTCCCGGACCGCTGTCGTGTACGGCCCGGTGACGGCGACGCCGGCGATCGGACTGCGCAGGGAGACGGCCACCCTGTGCGTGGCGGACGCGTCCCGTCGTACGAAGCCGGTGTCCGCGAGGACCGACAGCATCAGACGCGTGTCCTCGACCGTGGTCGCCAGGGGCCCGTTCTCGGACATGCCGAACCAGTCGCCCTCGCTGATGCCGGCCGGGACCACTCCGGGGCCCGGCTTGATGGTGACCAGGCCGCAGTTGGCCGCGGGAATGCGCAGGGAGCCCATGCCGTCGTTGCCCAGCGCGATCGGCACCAGTCCGGCGGCGACCGCGGCCGCGCTGCCGCCGGACGAGCCGCCGGCCGTGCGCGAGGTGTCCCACGGGTTGCGGGCGGTGCCGTGGACGCCCTCCGAGGTGCCGAAGACGCACAGTTCGGGCACGTTGGTCAGCCCCACGACCACCGCACCGGCAGCCCGCAGCCGGGCCACGGTGACATGGTCCTCGTCGGCGGGCGTCTCGGGCGTCGCCGCGGAGCCGATGCGCATGGTCTCGCCGCGCACGGCGAGGTTGTCCTTGACTGCCACGGGCACGCCCGCCAGGGGCAGGTCGCTCAGATCGCCCCGCGTGGCCACCTCGTCGGCCTCGGTGAGCGCGGCCTTCGCCCGGACCACCCGGAAGGCCCCGACACGGGCGTCGAGCCGCTCGATCCGGGCGAGGTGCTCGGCCACCACCTCGCGGGGCGTGGCCCGCTTCTCCCGTACGGCGGCGGCGATCTCGGCGGCGGTCCGGCCGACCCAGCTGGTCACGGGGGCTCCTCAGGGCTACTCGCGAGTACTGGGGAGAACTCTGCACGGGAGCGGGCGCCGAGTCGAGAGCACTCGCGCTTGGACATTCCGACCGGTCTTCTTGGACTTTTCACGGTCCGGCGGTGGACCCCCTCGACTGACCCGGCAGGTCATCCGATCAATGGCCCAACTTCAGTGTCATGGGACCCCGTTGACAGGCTGGGAGGGCGAGCCAATCATCAGGCCTCCGATGAATGGGAGTCGCTCATGAGAAAACGGCTGAGACTGATCGGCGTCATGGCGGTGCTGATGGTGCTCCTGGCGCCGGTTCCGGCGGTCGCGCGGCAGGAGCCCGGCCCCCCGGTCACCGTCCCCGCTCTGACCGACTGGACCCCCGCCTCCGGCAGTTACGTCTTCCGCCACGGCACACGTCTGGTGGCGGACGGTCCGGCCGAACGACGGGTCGCCGGCACCCTCGCCGACGATCTGAGGGCGGCGGGCCACGGCACGGTACCCGTCGTGAAGGGCGGCGCCCGCGACGGTGACATCGTTATCGGCGTACGGCCGTCCCGGACGGCGCTCGGCGACGAGGGCTACGAACTCCGCGCGGGGGAGCGGCTTTCGGTGACCGGCGGAACCGAGACCGGCGCCTTCCACGGCACCCGGACCCTCCTCCAGCTCCTCGCGCAGGGCGACCGGATCCCCGCCGGACGCACCGTCGACGTGCCGCGCTACCGCGAGCGGGGCGTCGGCGTCTGCGCCTGCTACGTCCACATCTCGCTGCCGTGGCTGGAGAACCTCGTCCGCGAGATGGCGTACCACAAGCTCAACCAGCTGCTCCTCGAACTCAAGGTGAAGAGCGACGTCCACCCCGAGGCCAACACCTGGGGCTACTACACCAAGGACGAGATCCGCCGCCTCGTCGCCCTCGGCGACCGGTACCACGTCGAGATCATCCCCGAGATCAACTCCCCCGGACACATGGACCCGTGGATCGAGAACCGGCCGGATCTCCAACTGACCGACTCCGACGGCAACAAGCAGCCCTCGCGCCTCGACATCACCCAGGCGGCCGCCTTCGACTACTACACCGGTCTGATCGACGAGTACGCCCAGGTCTTCACCGCCGGCTCCTGGCACATGGGAGCCGACGAGTACATGCTCGGCTCCGACTTCGCCAAGTACCCGCAGGTCCTGCGATACGCCCAGGACAGGTACGGCCCGGACGCCACACCCCAGGACGCGTTCATCGACTTCGTCAACCGCGTCCACGCCTACGCGGCGGCCAAGGGCAGGAAACTGCGCATCTGGAACGACGGCCTCACCGGCGCCAACACCGTGCCGGTGGCCGCGGGCACGACCGTCGAGCACTGGCTGAACGTGACGACGAAGCCGAGCCGACTGCTCGCACAGGGCTACCCGTTGATGAACGCGGCCTACGCGCTGTACCTCGTCCGCGGCGGCTTCCACAGTGACACCAAGGGCCTGTACGACCAGAGCTGGGACCCGCGCAGCTTCGAGGGCGAGAAACTGGCCTCCGGCGACGGCATCACCGGGGCGAAGATCAGCCTCTGGCCCGACAACGGCCGCGGCGAGACCGAGAACGAGGTCTCCGTCGCCCTGTGGCCCGCGCTGCGGCACATCGCCCAGGCCACCTGGGGCGCCCCGCACCCCGACACCGACTACGCCGGATTCACCGCGCGCGGCACCGCCGTCGGGCACGCTCCGGGATGGCGGGACCTGACCCGGGTGCCGGTGCCGGACGGGACGTACACCTTCGCGTCGGACGGCCGGTCCTTCGACGCCGAGGTGCGGCGCACGGCCGACGGCTACGTGACCTTGCGGACCGCCGACGGCTGCCTGGAGATACGCGGCGGAAAGCTCACGCTCAACGTCCCGCTCCAGCCGGGTGCCGAAGCCGGCCCGCAGACCTGCGACGCCACCAACACCATGCAGCGCTGGGTGCTGGAGCCCGCCCAGGGCGGTTACCGCCTGACCAGTGCGATCACACGGATGGCCGTCACGGTGAGCGGCGACGGCCGGCTCGTGCAGTACCCGCCCGACCAACGGCCGCCCGCCCGCTGGCACCTGACCGCCCACTGACGCGAGGAGCCCCACCCATGACCGTCTCCCGACGCCTCTTCGTCACCGCGGCCACCGCACTCGCCGTGACCGGAGTCCCGGCCCTCCCGTCGTCGGCCGCGGAGGAGGACCCCCGCCATCGCATCCCCGTCTCCCCGGACGACACCGCGGCCGACCTGGTCCGCAAGGCCTCCCAAGTACGGCCCACCGACCGGCAGATCGCCTGGCAGCGCCTGGAACGCACCGCGTTCCTGCACTTCGGCGTGAACACCTTCACCGGCCTCGAATGGGGCACCGGGGACGAGAACCCCGACGTCTTCCAGCCGGCCGGCCTCGACACCGACCAGTGGGCAGCAGCCCTCCGCGACGGCGGCTTCAGACTCGCCATCCTCACCGTCAAGCACCACGACGGCTTCGTCCTCTACCCCTCCCGCTACACCGACCACACCGTGGCGTCCAGCAGCTGGCGGGGCGGACACGGCGACGTACTGCGCTCCTTCGCCGACTCCATGCGTCGTCACGGCATCAAGGTCGGCGTCTACATCTCGCCCGCCGACGAGAACCAGTACCTGCACGGCGTGTACGCCAACGGCAGCGCCCGCTCCGCGCGCACCGTCCCCACCCCCGTCGACGGCGACGACCGCACACCGCGGCGGTCGTACACCCTGCCGGCCACCGACTACGGCGCCCACATGCTCAACCAGCTCCACGAGGTCCTCACCGAGTACGGCCCGATCGACGAGGTGTGGTTCGACGGCGCCCAGGGGCGCATCCCCGCCGACAAGGTCGAGAAGTACGACTGGGACAGCTGGTACACCCTCGTGCGCTCGCTCGCCCCGGACGCCGCGATCGCCGTGTCCGGACCCGACGTGCGCTGGGTCGGCAACGAGGGCGGGCTGGCCCGCGACGACGAGTGGAGCGTCGTACCGGTCCAGGAGAAGGACTACGGGCGCACCGACTACGCGCTCTCCTACGACGCTCCCGACATGGGCAGCCGGGACGCGCTCGTCCAGGCCCGGCCGGTGGCGGACTACCTGCAGTGGTGGCCGGCCGAGTGCGACGTGTCCATCCGGGACGGCTGGTTCTACCACGCCGACCAACAGCCCAAGACGGTCGAGCAGTTGACGGACATCTACTTCCGGTCCGTGGGCCGCAACTCGGTGCTGCTGCTCAACGTCCCGCCGGACACCGACGGGTTGCTGCCCGCCGCGGACGTGGCCCGTCTGCGGGAGTTCCGTGAGCGGGTGGACCGGGAGCTGCCCGAGGACCTGGCGAGCGGCGCGCGGACCACCGTCTCGCCCGGGCGCGTCACCGTCGACCTCGGCGCGGAACACGAGGTGGACCGGATCCGGCTGGCGGAGGACGTGCGGCTCGGCCAGCAGGTGGAGAGTTTCGTGGTCGAGGCGTATCGCGACGGCGCCTGGGTGGAGGTGGCCCGGGCGGGGACCGTCGGCGCGAGCCGGATCCTGCTGCTGGCGGCCCCGGTGCGGGCGCGGCGGTGGCGGATGCGGGTGACGGGGGCGCGGGCGGCCGTACGGATCGCGGAGTTCGGGCTGTACCGCTCCCGCCTGTGAGAGGCCTCAGCGCAGGTGGCGCTCGAAGAACGCCGTGGTTGCGGCCATCGAGCGCGGCCACTGCGGTCCGAACGTGTGTCCCTCGCCGGTGTACGTACGGAGCTCGACGTCCTTGCCCGCGGCCTCGAACGCGGCGACCGTCTGCTTCGTCCAGGCGAGGGGGCACGTGTCGTCGGCGGTGCCGTGGTGGATGAGCAGTGGCTCGGTCACGCGGTCGACGTAGGTGACCGGTGAGACCGCGCGCCAGAACGCCGGATTCTCCTTCGGGGTGCCGTGCTCGGCCTCGATCTCGGCGACGACCGGGTCGTCGTCGGGCCGCTGGAAGTGGTCGATGTTCTCGGCCGGGCGCGAGCTGACCGGCGCGAAGGCGACGGCGGCGTCGAACAGCCCTGGAGCCACCACCAGGGCGTTGTAGACGACGCCGCCGCCCATCGACCGGCCCAGCAGTCCGATGCGGTCGCCGTCGATCTCAGGACGACCGGACGAGCGCAGGGCCAGCGCCGCGCCGATGACGTCCTCGGTGTAGCCGAGGCGCAGGTTGACGTCGTTGTCCGGGTCGTCGTCCGAGCCCGCGTGGTTGCGGTAGTCGGTGTGCAGGACGACATAGCCCTCGCGGGCCAGCAGGTCCTGTTCGCGGGCGAGGCCCCGGCCGGTGGTGTAGACGGCCGGGTCGATGTAGCCGTGGGCCAGGACCAGCGCGGGGAAGGGGCCCTTGCCGGTCGGGATGTTCATCAGGCCCGAGATCGTCAGCCCGTCGACCTCGTACGTCACCCGGTAACCGGTGTAGTCGTCGGTGCGGGCGAGGACGGTGCCGAGCCGCAGGTCGGAACTCTGGTGCTTGCGCTGGATCAAGCCCGGGATCGACACCGGGTCGACGGGTGTTCGGGTGGGGGAGGGCGTCACGGCGGGGGCCCGGCTCGTGGTGGCGGTCGGCGCGGGCGGGCCGGTGCGGGCGGCGTCACCGTCGTCACCGCCTCCGGTGCAGCCGACCGCGGCCACCAGCACCGTCGCGGCGGCCGCGCAGAGCGTTCCCGTCGAGCGCATACGGCCAGTGTTCCCCGATCGGGGCCGGGGTACCGAGGCGCACCTTCAGCGGATGCCGTCGCCCACCTGGGAGCGCAGCCACTGCTCCACCTCGCCCACGTGCGCGGCGGCCGCCGCCCGCGCCGCCTCCGGGTCGCGGGCGACCAGCGCGCGGTGGATCGCCGCGTGTTCGCGGCGGGTGCGGGCGAAGGCGCCCTCCTCCTGGTAGCCGCGCCAGACACGGGCACGGAAGGTGCGGGAGGACAGGCCGTCCAGGATGGCGGCCATGGTCTCGTTGCCCGCGGCCGTGGCGATCTCGCGGTGGAAGGCCAGGTCGTGGGCGAGGATCTCCTCGGGATCCTCGGTGGCGTTCATGGCCGTGAGGTGTTTCTCGACCTCGGCGAGCTGGTCCGGGGTGATCCGGGCCGCTGCCAGGGCGGTCGCCGTCGACTCCAGGATGCGGCGCACCTCGAGCAGCTCCACCAGGCGCGGGCCGCGCGAGAGGTCGGCGACCACACCGAAGGTCTCCAGCAGGTCGCCTGCCTCCAGTTGCGTCACGTAGATGCCCGAACCGTGCCGGGCTTCCAGCACGCCCAGCACCGTGAGCGCGCGGATCGCCTCGCGCATCGAACTGCGGGAGATGCCGAGCTGGACCGCCAGATCGCGCTCGGTGGGCAACCGCTGGCCCGGCTCCAGCCGCCCTTCGCCGATCATCGCCTTGATCCGCTCGATGGCGCGCTGCGTCACGGTGCCCTTCTGCGGGGCCGTCTCGTCCACGCCGTTCCTCCACTCACCAGGTGTGGCGCAGTCTAACCATCAGAGTGGTCATACCACTACGGCCAAAACTCCGGGAAATGTGCCGTCGAAGACTGTTCTTCCCGCCGAGTGGTCTGATAAGTATGCGGTCATCTGCTCGAACACGCTCGATGAGGAGCCGCAAGATGCCCGGCAGAACAGTGGGGAAGCGGAACAGGTTTCGGACGTTCGGTGCGGTGGCCGCGGTCACCGGCGCCTCGGTCGTGCTCGCCGCGTGCGGCAGCACCAAGGACACCGCGGGCTCGGCCGGCGACGCGGGAGGGGACGGGACCGGCAAGGTCGGCGTGATCCTGCCGCTGCTGACCTCGCCGTTCTGGCAGTCGTACAACGACTACGTGCCGAAGACGGCGAAGTCCGAGGGGGTGGACGCGATGAAGACGGTCAACTCCAACAGCGACCCCTCACAGCAGATCACCGACATCAACAACGTGCTCAACCAGGGCGTGAAGGGCCTGGTCGTCGCGCCCCTGGACAGTGCCGCCATCGAGGCCGGCCTCGACCAGGCCGAGCGCAAGGGCGTGCCGGTCGTCGCGGTCGACGTGGCACCGGACAAGGGCAAGGTCGCCATGGTCGTACGCGCCAACAACGTCGCGTACGGCGAGAAGGCCTGCCAGTACCTGGGCCGACAGATCTCCTCCGGCAAGGTCGTACAGATCATGGGCGACCTCGCCTCGGTCAACGGCCGCGAGCGCTCGGAGGCGTTCCGCGCCTGTGTGAAGAAGGACTTCCCGAAGCTGAAGGTGCTGGAGATCCCCGCCAAGTGGGAGTCGGACACGGCCGCCTCGAAGCTCGACACCCTCCTCAACGCCAACCCCGACATCAAGGGCATCTACATGCAGGCCGGCGGCGTCTACCTCGCCCCGACCCTGCAGACCCTCAAGTCGAAGGGCATGCTGAAGAAGGTCGGCCAGGCGGGCCACATCGCCATCGTCTCCAACGACGGCATCCCGCAGGAGTTCGACGCCATCCGCAAGGGCGAGATCGACGCCACCGTCTCCCAGCCCGCCGACCTGTACGCCAAGTACGGCATGTACTACATCAAGGCGGCGATGCAGGGGAAGACCTTCGAGCCGGGGCCCACCGACCACGACTCGACGATCGTGAAGCTGCCCAGCGGCATCCTCGAGGACCAGCTGCCCGCGCCGCTGGTCACCAAGGAGAACGTCGACGACCCCAAGCTGTGGGGCAACACGGTCGGATGAGCACACCACTTGTGGAAGCGCGGGGGATAGTCAAGCGCTACGGCCCCACCACCGCCCTCGCCGACGGCAGGCTCACCGTCCTGCCCGGCGAGTCGCACGCCCTGGTCGGGCGCAACGGCGCGGGCAAGTCCACCCTCGTCACCCTCCTCACCGGCCTCCAGGCCCCCGACGAGGGCACGGTCCGCTTCGACGGCGAACCGGCGCCCCCGCTCGCCGACCGCGACGCCTGGCGCCGCAAGGTCGCCTGCGTCTACCAAAGGCCCACCGTGGTGCCCGAGTTGACGGTCGCCGAGAACCTGTTCATCAACCGGCAGCCGCTCAAGCGGCGTTTCATCAGCTGGCGCCGGCTCAAGGCCGAGGCGGCCGAGCTCCTCGCCGCCTGGGACGTCCACGTCGATCCGGAGGCACGCACCGCGGACCTCAAGGTCGAGGACCGCCAAATGGTGGAGATCGCCAGGGCGTTGAGCTTCGGCGCCCGCTTCATCGTCCTCGACGAGCCGACCGCCCAGCTCGACAACCGGGAGATCGAGCGGCTCTTCAGCCGGATGCGCGCCCTGCAGAAGTCCGGGGTCACCTTCCTGTTCATCTCGCACCACCTCCAGGAGGTGTACGAGGTGTGCCAGACCGTGACCGTGCTGCGTGACGCCCGCTGGATCACCACGGCACCGGTCGCCGACCTCCCGCGCGCGGCCCTGGTCGAGGCCATGGCGGGGGAGTCGATCGCCGAACAGGCCGCGCCCGTCAGGGAGGCCGACGTCAGCGCCCCCGTCCTCCTCGACGTGCACGGCCTGACCTCCCAGTCGTACGAGAACGTCGACCTGACCGTCCGTCGCGGCGAGGTCGTCGGACTCGCCGGATCCAGCGCCAGTGGCAAGATCGAACTCGCCGAATCGCTCACGGGACTGCACAAACCCAGCGGCGGCACGGCTCGACTGGACGGACAGCGGCTCCCCTTCGGCGATGTGCAGGCCACGCTGAAAGCCGGCGTCGGCTGCGTGCCCCGTGACCGGCACGCCCAGGGACTCGTGATCGGCATGACCATCGGCGACAACGCCACCATGAGTGTCCTCGACCGGCTCGGCCGCTTCGGCTTCGTCGGCACCGACCGCAAGCGCGGCTTCGCCACCGAGCTGATCGACCGCCTCGACATCCACGCCGAGGGCCCCGACCAGCCCGTCTCCGACCTGTCCGGCGGCAACGCCCAGAAGGTCGTCATGGCCCGCGCCCTCGCCTCCGACCCGCGCCTGCTGGTCCTCATCAACCCCACCGCGGGCGTCGACGTGAAGTCCAAGGAGTCCCTGCTCGCCCGCGTGGACAGCGCCCGCGACGACGGCACCGCGGTCCTCGTCGTCTCCGACGAACTCGACGACCTCAGACGCTGCGACCGCGTCCTCGTCCTCTTCCACGGCCGCGTGGTCGCCGAGCATCCGGCGGGCTGGCGCGACCACGAGCTGATCGCTTCCATCGAAGGAGTGGACCATGGCTGACACCAAGGCCCCGCAGCTCGCGCCGCTCCAGACCCCCGCCGCCCGGTCGGCCAGGACCGTCCTACTGCGCCGGGCCCGCGAACTCGCCCTCGTCCCCGCCCTGTTGCTGCTCATGGTGCTCGGTGCCGTGGTCAACGACTCGTTCCTCACCGAACGCAACCTCATCTCGATCCTCGGCGCCTCGGCCGCGCTCGCGATGGTCGTGCTGGCCGAGTCGCTGGTCCTGATCACCGGCAAGTTCGACCTGTCCCTCGAATCCGTCGTCGGCATCGCGCCCGCCGTGGGCGCCCTCCTCGTCCTGCCGGTCGCCCAGTCCGGCTGGGGCACGGAGTTCCCGGCCGTGCTCGCCATGCTGGCGGTCCTCGTGGTCGGCGGGGCGATCGGCGCCTTCAACGGCGTCCTGGTCGTCAAGTTCAAGCTGAACGCGTTCATCGTGACACTCGCCATGCTCATCGTCCTGCGCGGTCTGCTCGTCGGCGCCACCAAGGGCAAGACGCTGTTCGGCATGCCCGACAGCTTCTACTCCCTCGCCACCACCACCTTCCTGACCATCCCCATGTCGGTGTGGGTCGCCGCGATCGCCTTCGCCCTCGCCGGGTTCATCCTCAAGTACCACCGCATCGGGCGGGCCCTGTACGCCATCGGCGGCAACGCGGACGCGGCCCGCGCGGCCGGCATCCGCGTCGAACGCGTCATGCTCGGCGTGTTCGTCGTCGCGGGCGTCCTCGCCTCCGTCGGCGGCATCATGCAGACCGGCTACGTGGGCGCGATCAGCGCCAACCAGGGCCAGAACATGATCTTCACGGTGTTCGCGGCCGCGGTGATCGGCGGCATCAGCCTCGACGGCGGCAAGGGCACCATGTTCGGCGCCCTGACCGGTGTACTCCTGCTTGGAGTCGTGCAGAACCTGCTCACCCTCGCCCAGGTGCCGTCCTTCTGGATCCAGGCCATCTACGGCGGCATCATCCTGGTCGCCCTCATGATCGCCCGCGTGACGACGGGGCGCGCCCAGGACTGATCCCGCCATGTCCCCGTCACCGACCGAAAGGCCCTCAGTGTCCGCGACGCCCGTCCGCATCACCGCGGTCGACACCTACGACATCCGTTTCCCCACCTCGCGCGAGCTCGACGGCTCCGACGCGATGAACCCCGACCCCGACTACTCGGCCGCCTACGTCGTGCTGCGTACCGATGGGGGCGGCGGGCCGGAGGGGCACGGCTTCACCTTCACCATCGGGCGGGGCAACGAGGTCCAGGTCGCCGCGATCCACGCGCTGCGCCACCATGTGGTCGGGCGGTCGGTCGACGAGCTGTGCGCGGACCCCGGCTCCCTCTTCCGGGACCTGATCGGGGACAGCCAGCTGCGCTGGCTCGGGCCCGAGAAGGGCGTGATGCACATGGCGATCGGCGCGGTCACCAACGCCGTGTGGGACCTGGCGGCCAAGTACGCCGGCAAGCCGCTGTGGCGGCTGCTCGCCGAGGCCGATCCCGAGTGGCTGGTCGGCCAGATCGACTTCCGCTACCTCACCGACGCGCTCACGCCCGAGGAGGCGCTGAAGCTCCTGCGCAAGGGCAGGGAGGGCGCCGCCGAACGCACCACCCACCTGCTCGCCCGGGGTTTCCCCGCCTACACCACCTCCCCGGGCTGGCTCGGCTACGACGACGAGAAACTCACCCGGCTCGCCGCCGAGGCCGTCGCCGACGGCTTCCGGCAGATCAAGCTCAAGGTCGGCGCCGACCTCGCCGACGACGTACGGCGCTGCCGTGTCGCCCGCCAGGTCGTCGGCCCCGGCATCCGCGTGGCCATCGACGCCAACCAGCGCTGGGACGTCGACGAGGCGATCCGCTGGACCAAGGCGCTCGCCGAGTTCGACCCGTACTGGATCGAGGAGCCCACCAGCCCCGACGACGTCCTCGGCCACGCGGCGATCCGCAAGGCGGTGGCCCCGGTCAAGGTCGCCACCGGCGAGCACGTGCAGAACCGGGTCGTCTTCAAGCAGCTCCTCCAGGCCGGTGCCCTCGACATCGTGCAGATCGACGCGGCCCGCGTCGCCGGCGTCAACGAGAACCTGGCCGTCCTGCTCCTCGCGGCCAAGTTCGGCGTGCCGGTCTGCCCGCACGCGGGCGGCGTCGGCCTGTGCGAACTCGTCCAGCACCTGTCGATGTTCGACTACGTGGCACTCTCCGGCACCACCGAGGACCGGGTCATCGAGTACGTCGACCATCTGCACGACCACTTCGTCGACCCGGTGGTCATCCGTGAGGGGCACTACACGGCACCCACCACGCCGGGTTTCTCGGCCGCCATGCGACCGGAGTCCATCGCGCGGTACACCTTTCCCGACGGCGCCTTCTGGGCCGCCGACCTCGAGACGCAGAACAACGAGAACAAGAAGGGACAGGCGGCATGAGCGACTTCGAGGGCCTCAAGGCCCTGGTGACCGGCGGCGCCTCCGGCATCGGCAGGGCGACGGCGGAGCTGCTGGCGGCGCGCGGGGCCCAGGTCGCCGTACTCGACCTCGACCCCTCGTCGGTGGAGAAGCCGCTGCTCGCCTACCGGGCCGACGTCGCCGACGACGCCTCCGTGCGCGCGGCCGTCACGGCCGCGGCGGCCGACCTCGGCGGACTCGACGTCGTGGTCAACAACGCGGGCATCGGCGCCCAGGGCACCGTCGAGGACAACGACGACGAGGAGTGGCACCGCGTCCTGGACGTCAACGTGGTCGGCATGGTCCGCGTCGCCCGCGCCGCCCTGCCGTACCTGCGGGAGTCCGCGCACGCGGCGATCGTCAACACGTCGTCCATCGCGGCCACCGCGGGCCTGCCGCAGCGAGTGCTGTACAGCGCGACCAAGGGCGCCGTGTACTCGCTCACCCTCGCCATGGCCGCCGACCACGTCCGCGAGGGCATCCGCGTCAACTGTGTGAACCCCGGCACGGCGGACACCCCGTGGATCGGCCGCCTGCTGTCCAAGGCTCCCGACCCGGCCGCCGAACGCGCCGCCCTGGAGGCCCGCCAGCCCACCGGCCGCCTCGTCACGGCCGACGAGGTCGCGGGCGCCATCGCCTACCTGGCGAGCCCGCTGTCCGGCGCCACCACGGGCACCTCACTCGCCGTCGACGGCGGGATGCAGGGCCTGCGACTGCGGCCGGCGGGACAGTGAGCACGCTCGGCCGCAGCGGCGTCCAGGTCAGCGAGCTCGCCTTCGGCGCCGCCGCCATCGGCAACCTCTTCACCGAGGTCGGCGAGGAGCAGGCCCACCAGGCCGTGTCCGCGGCCTGGCAGCGAGGCGTCCGCTACTTCGACACCGCCCCGCACTACGGCATCGGCCTGTCCGAACGCCGCCTCGGCGCGGCCCTGCGCGAGCACCCTCGCGCGCAGTACACGGTGTCGACGAAGGTGGGCCGCCGTCTGGAACCCACCGAGCAGGGCGGCGACGATCTGGCGAACGGCTTCGCGGTCGCCGCCACCCACCGCCGTGTGTGGGACTTCAGTGCCGACGGCGTACGACGCACGCTGGAGGCGAGCCTGGAGCGGCTCGGCCTCGACCGTGTCGACGTCGTCTACCTCCACGACCCCGACGACCACGCCGAACAGGCCTTCCGGGAGGGCTACCCGGCCCTGGAGAAACTCCGCTCGGAGGGTCTGGTCGGTGCGATCGGCGCGGGCATGAACCAGTCCGGGATGCTCACCCGCTTCGTCCGTGACACGGACGTCGACGTGGTGCTGTGCGCCGGCCGCTACACCCTGCTCGACCAGGACGCGCTCAGCGAACTCCTCCCGGCGGCCGTCGAACGCGGTACCTCCGTCGTCATCGGCGGAGCCTTCAACTCCGGCCTGCTGGCAGACCCGCGCCCGGGAGCGACGTACGACTACGCCCAGGCGCCGGCCGACGTCCTGGACCGTGCCCTGCGCCTGAAGTCCCTCGCCGACCGCCACGGCACCACCCTGCGAGCCGCCGCGCTGGCCTTCTGCGCCGCCCATCCCACGGTCGCGAGCGTCCTCGTCGGCGTCCGTTCGGCGGCCGAGGTGCACGACTGCGCCGACCAGTTCGTGGCGTCCGTCCCCGCAGCCTTCTGGCAGGAGGCGCGCGACACCGGCCTCCTGCCCGCCGAAGCCCCCGTCCCCACCGAGGAGCCGTCATGAGAGTGGCCCTGCACACCAAGGTCCGCGCCGACCGGATCGACGCGTACGAGGCCGCCCACCGCGAGGTCCCCGCCGAGCTCACCGACGCCATCCGCGCCGCCGGTGCCACCTCCTGGACGATCTGGCGCAGCGGCACCGACCTCTTCCACGTCCTGGAGTGCGAGGACTACACCCGCCTCCTCGCCGAACTGGAGAAGCTGCCGGTCAACGTCGCCTGGCAGGCCCGCATGGCCGAGCTCCTCGACGTGGTGCACGACTACTCCGGGGAGGGCACGGACGCCGGCCTGCCCGTCGTGTGGGAGCTGCCGTGACCGTGGACGCGCACCACCACGTGTGGGACCTGTCCGTCCGGGACCAGGACTGGATCGACGAACACAGCCCGCTCGGACGGGACTTCACCCTCGCGGACCTCGTACCCGAGGCCGAGGCGGCCGGAGTCGACCGCACCGTGCTCGTCCAGACGGTCACGGTCGCCGAGGAGACCCCGGAGTTCCTCGCCCTCGCGGCCGGTCACGAGCTGATCGCGGGCGTCGTCGGCTGGACCGACCTCACCCGCCCCGGCGTCGCCGACGAGCTGGCCCGCCTGCGGGAACTCCCGGGCGGGCAGTACCTCAAGGGCATCCGGCACCAGGTCCAGGGCGAGCCCGATCCGGAGTGGCTGCTGCGTGCGGACGTCCGGCGCTCACTCACCGCCGTCGCCGAGGCGGGACTGGTCTACGACCTGGTCGTCCTGCCCCATCAGCTGCCGGCCTGCGCCAAGGCGGCGGCATCCCTGCCCGAACTCACCTTCGTCCTGGACCACTTGGGCAAGCCGCCCATCGCCTCCGGCGCCCTGGAACCCTGGGCGTCCGACGTCCGCGCCCTCGCCGCCCTGCCCAACACGGTCTGCAAGCTGTCCGGCCTGGTCACCGAGGCGGCCCCCGGCTCCTGGACCGTCGACGACCTGCGTCCGTACGCCGACACGGTACGGGACGCCTTCGGCCCGGACCGGCTGATGTTCGGCTCGGACTGGCCGGTGTGCACGACCGAGGCGACGTACGACGAAGTGCTCGCACTCGCACGGCACCTGGTCGCTCCCGAGGAACGGACCCGGATCTTCGAGACCACCGCCGCCCGCGTCTACGACCTCTGAGCCACCTCCGCCAGCCGCGTCGGCGGCAGGTACTCCCGTACGTAGGTCCGCTCCCAGCACGCGCCCGTCTCCCGCAGCTCACGCCACGTGGTGTACCGGTAGCGGAAGAGGCGGGCGCGGACGTAGCGGGGCGGGGCGTCGGGCGGGAAGGGGGAGCGGCGCAGCAGTCTCAGCGTGTCGCGGTCGTTCTCCAGGAGCCGTTCCACCAGGGCGCCGAACCAGGATCCGGCGTACGCGGGCGACAGCGCGGCGAACCACATCATCCAGTCGAGGCGCAGATGGTACGGCGCGAACTGGCGCGGCCAGTGCCGGGGATCGCCCGGCTTGCCCTTGAACTCGTACTCCCGCCAGTCGGAGTCCTCGCGCGGCACGCCGTCGGCCGTGCCCTCGACGACCACCTCGTAGCGGACCCGGCTGACGCTCCCGAAGGCGCCGTAGGTGTTGACCAGGTGCAGCGGGTCGAAGGAGCGGTTCATGACCTGGCGGCGGGAGAGCATGTTGCGGACCGGGTGGTAGCTGAGCCCGGCCAGCAGCGCGGCGACCGCGAGGACCAGCACCTCGTACCAGAGCGGGGTGCCGGGTACCGACGGCGGATCGGCCGGGAGCTCCACCGCCGGGACCGCGAGCACGATGGTGATCCAGTTCAGCCAGGAGAAGTTGCCCGAGAGCACCAGCCACAGCTGGGTGAGGATCATCAGTGAGGCCGCCGCCGTGGCGACCGGCTGCGGGGTGAACAGAAGGAAGGGCACCACCAGTTGGGTGACGTGGTTGGCGGCCACCTCCACCCGGTGCAGGGGCCTGGGCAGATGGTGGAAGAACCAGCTCAGCGGGCCCGGCATGGGCTGCGTCTCGTGATGGTGGTCCAGGCACGTCAGCTTCCGCCAGCACTCGTCGCCGCGCATCTTGATCAGACCCGCCCCGAACTCGACGCGGAACAGGATCCAGCGCAGCAGGAACAGCACCAGGACCGGCGGGGCCACCTCGTCGTTGCCGAGGAAGACGGCGAGGAAGCCGACCTCCAGCAGCAGGGACTCCCAGCCGAAGCCGTACCACGTCTGGCCGACGTTCACGATCGACAGGTACAGCACCCACGGCACCAGCCACAGCACCATCCCGCCCCACAGGGGAAGGAGTGAGTCGAGTCCCGCGACGAGCGCCGCAGACACCGCGCAGCCCGTCCACGCGCAGCCCGCGAAGAACCGGTCCGAGTAGTGGAGCTGGAACAGGCTCGGAGCGCGCTTGAAGGGCATCCGCTCGACGAAGCGGGGAACCGGCAGCATGCCACGCTCGCCCATCAGCGCACGGAACTGCAGGGCCGCCGTCAGGAACGCCACGAGGTACAGGACGGCCAGAGCCCGCTGGAAGACCAGCCGGCTCATCCAGTACTCGGATGCGGTGAACCAGTCCACGGCCGTGTGCTCCTCCTCTCCATGCTCCCGCTCTCCACGCTCGCGCCGGAACCCGGGTGACTCTCCGTGTACCTCGGCTCCACTTGCGTAACCCAAGTGAGTGAAGCAGACAATAGTGACGAACTGCCCGGTATGGACGGGAGAGTGTGGTGCGCATACCCACCGGAACGCTCGTCACGGCCTGCGCGCTCTCGGCGGCGCTCCTCGTCGCCGGGTGCGGCGGCGGTGAGCACAAGGACGCGAGGGCGAGCGGGGAGCTCTTCCTGCAGCCGGCCGCGGCCCCGGGGCCCGAGCCCTTCACGGACTCCACGGCGACCGCGGCGGCCACGCCGTCCCCGGTCACCCGAACACCGCAACCGGACCGCTCGGGCTCGGCCGCCCTGCGGTCCGTGTCCGGAGAGACACCCGGGCTCTACACCGGCACCGAACGGGTCGGCAGCTGCGATGTCGACCGGCAGATCGACCAGCTGACCCGCGACCGGACCAGGGCCCGCGCCTTCGCCCGGGCCGAGGGCATCGCGGAGGCCTCGATCCCGGCCTACCTGCGCGGACTGGCTCCGGTCGCCCTGCGCGCCGACACCCGGGTCACCAACCACGGCTACCGCGACGGCCGGGCGACGAGCCACCAGTCCGTCCTCCAGGCCGGCACCGCCGTCCTCGTCGACAACCGGGGCGTGCCACGCGTGCGCTGCGCCTGCGGCAACCCCCTCAAGCCGCCGGAGGCGATGCCGGGCGGCCACGGCACCACCGGCCGCCCCTGGGCCGGATTCCGGCCCGCCCAGGTGATCGTGGTGGCGCCGACTTCCCGGGTCATCGACGACGTCACGATCATCGACGTCGTCGACAACACCTGGATAGAACGGCGTATCGGCCACGACGTCCGTCACGACCGCGTCGTGCCCGCCCCGGACCCGGTGCCGCCGACCCTGCCTCCGTCCCCGTCCCCGGACAGCAGCGCGTCCTCCCCGGAGACGACCGACTGCGCGACCCCCACCGTCACGCCGGCCGACACGGACGGCGTACCGACCGACGAACCCACGGGCGCGCCCGCGGGCCTGCCTACGGGGAGGCCCGCCGGCCTGCCGACGGGCACGCTCGCGGACCTGCCCAGGCACCCGCCTGCAGACCGACCCGCGGGCCTGCCCTCGGATCCGCCCACGGGCGCGCCCGCGGACCTGCCGACGGCCACGCTCGCGGACCTGCCCAGGTACCCGCCTTCGGATCCGCCTACGGGCGGGCCTGCGGACCTGCCGACGGGCACGCTCGCGGACCTGCCCAGGTACCCGCTTACGGACCAGCCTTCGGACCAGCCTTCGGACCCGCCTTCGGATCCGTCTACGGGCGTGCCTGCGGACCTGCCTAAGGGGACGCCCGCGGGCCTGCCGACGGGCACGCTCGCGGACCTGCCCAGGCACCCGCCTGCAGACCGACCCGCGGGCCTGCCCTCGGATCCGCCCACAGGCGCGCCTGCGGACTGCCCCACGGCCGCCCTCACGGCCAACCCCCCTGCGGCCAAGCCCTCTACGCCCAAGCCCTCCACGGCCAAACCCCCCGCGGGCCAGCCGGAGAGCCCGCTCGTCCCGTCGGACGGTACGAGCGTGCCCGGCTCCGGGACGACGATCCCGCAGGAGCCGACCGTGGACGGCCCCGGCAGCCGCCCGGACTCCCTCGACTCCCCGGAGGAGACTGGCCCCCAGAGCGTGCCGGACAGCCCCGACCCGCCCGACGGCGGCGGCCTGATCCCCGACGACCCGGCCGGCGCGGACCGTGTTTCCGGCGGCGCCACCGGTGTCTCCGACAGCTGACCGAACGCGCTGACCGGCCCGTCTCCCCGGTCGAAGAATCGGACGAACCCTGGCAAGGTGGCCACATGGTTGATCGGGGAGCGAGCGCCCTGTCACTCCCGGACGACTGGCCCGCCCACCCGGATCCGATCCTGGCGCTCAACCGCATGGGCAGTTTCGACTGGGACCTGGACACCGGTCTGTTCCACATGGACGCCCGGGCCTACGAGGTCTTCGACCTGCGCCCCGACGAGTACGACGGGAACCCGACGACCCTTGCCGTCCGGTTCCCGCCGGCCGAGGCCCACCGACTGGACGCCCTGGTCGCCCGCGCCATGAAGGACGGCAGCGAGAACTACGGCACCTACTTCCGCCTCCGCTGCCGCGACGGCGGCCTTCGGTGGACCCACACCCAGGGCTACATCCGACGCGACGAGACGGGCCGCCCGCGGCGGATCATCGGCATCGTCCGCGACGCCACCCAGGAACTCGACGACATCGAGTCCCGCCGGGAGCAGGCCGCCCACGACGAGGCGAGGCGCCGGCAGACCAACGTCGTGCAGCTCACCACGGCCGCCCTCGCCCATGCCCGTACCGTCCAGGACGTCATCGACGTCCTCAAGGACACCCAGGGCCTCACCCACCTCGGTGCCACCAGCCTGGTCTTCGGCCTGGTCGAGGCCGGCCGCATCCGGCTGGTCGCCGAGGGCCCGGAGGGCAGCTTCGTCCCCGGCACCGACGTCACCCGGATCGACGAGCCCTACCCGATGAGCGAGGCCGTCCGGACCCTCAGCCCCCGCTTCATCGAGTCGCCCGAGGAGTTCGCGGACCGGTACCCGGTCCTGTGGCCGCACATCACCGACCTGGACATCACCTCCGCCGCCTACCTCCCGCTCATCGCCGAGGCTCGCCCGATCGGCGCCATGGGCCTGCTCTACAGCGACCGGCGCGGCTTCTCGCCGGAGGACCGCAACGTCCTGGTCGCGCTCGGCAGCAGCATCGCCCAGAGCCTCATGCGAGCCATGCTCTACGAGCAGGACAAGGACCTCGCCACCGGCCTCCAGCAGGCCATGCTGCCGCGCACCATCCCCAGTGTCCCCGGCGCCGACGTCGCCGTCCGCTACCGCGCCGGCAGTGCCGCGGGCGCCCTCGGCCGGGACATCGGCGGCGACTGGTACGACGTGATCCCGCTGCCGGGCGGCCGGGTCGGCGCTGTCATCGGTGACGTCCAGGGTCACGACACGCACGCCGCCGCCGTCATGGGCCAGCTGCGCATCGTCCTGCGGGCGTACGCCGCCGAGGGCCACACCCCGGCCACGGTGATGGCCCGCGCCTCCGTGTTCCTCCACGAACTCGACACCGACCGCTTCGCGACCTGCCTGTACGCGGAGGCCGACCTGACCACCGGCGTGGTCCAGGTGGTCCGGGCCGGCCACATCGACCCGCTCGTGCGCCGCCCCGACGGCAGCTGCCGCCGCGTCTTCGTGGAGGGCGGCCTGCCGCTCGGTCTGTCCGCCGAGTTCGGCAGCCTCGAATACCCCGTCGCCACCCTCGAACTGGATCCCGGCGAAACCCTGCTGCTGTGCACCGACGGCCTGGTCGAACAGCCCGGCGCCGACCTCGACGACGGCATGCGGACCCTGACGGCCCTCATCGCCACCGGCCCGGACGACGTCCGCGACCTCGCCGACCGCCTCATCGACGTGGCCGAGGATCGCGGCGGCGACGACGACGTCGCCCTGCTCCTGCTGCGCCGCCGCGGCCTGGACACGCCACGGTCCCAGGGCCGTCTCCAGCAGCACGTGGCACCGGGCGACCCCGAGGCGCTCACGGAGGCCCGGCACATGATCCGCGTCGCGGTCGGCGCCTGGGAGGCCCGTGACCTCTCCGACGAGATCGAGCTGGTGGCCGACGAACTGATCACCAACGCCCTGATGCACACCGAGGGCTCCGCGATCGTCACCCTGCGGGTCCTCACCGGCAGCGACCGCCGGATGCGCGTCGAGGTCGAGGACTCCTCCAGTGCCCTGCCCCGGCGCCGTGAGGCGGGCGAGTCGGGCGTGTCCGGCCGGGGCCTGCTCCTCGTCGACCTGCTCACCGACGCGTGGGGCGTGGAGGCGCGGGGCGGCGGCAAGTGCGTGTGGTGCGAGTTCGTGGTGCCCGACCACGGCTGACCTGAGCGCCACGGCCCGCGGTGGCACTCTGGACGTATGCCCGAACTGCCCGAGGTCGAAGCGCTCAAGGACTTCCTGACCGACAACCTCGTCGGCCACGAGATCGTCCGGGTGCTGCCCGTCGCGATCAGTGTCCTGAAGACGTACGACCCGCCGCTCACCGCCCTCGAGGGCCGCGAGGTCACCGCCGTGCACCGGCACGGCAAGTTCCTCGCCCTGGAGACGGACGGCGGCCCGCACTTGGTGACCCACCTGGCCCGCGCCGGCTGGCTCCACTGGAAGGACAGGCTCCCGGACGGCCCGCCCCGCCCCGGCAAGGGCCCGCTCGCGCTGCGCGTTGCCCTGGAGACCGGCGCGGGCTTCGACCTGACGGAGGCCGGAACGCAGAAACGCCTCGCGGTGTACGTCGTCCAGGACCCCCAGCAGGTCCCGGGCGTGGCTCGGCTCGGCCCGGACCCGCTCGCCGACGACTTCGACGAGGCCCGCCTCGCCGCCCTGCTCAAGGGCGAACGACGGCAGATCAAGGGAGCCCTGCGCGACCAGAGCCTCATCGCGGGCGTGGGCAACGCCTACAGCGACGAGATCCTGCACGCGGCGAGGATGTCCCCGTTCAAGCCGACGTCGTCCCTCACGCCCGAGGAGACCGGACGCCTGTACGAGGCCTTGCGCGCCACCCTCACGGAGGCGGTCGAGCGCTCCCGAGGGGTGGCGGCCGGCCGTCTCAAGGCGGAGAAGAAGACCGGGCTACGTGTCCACGGCCGCACCGGCGAGCCCTGTCCGGTGTGCGGCGACACCATCCGCGAGGTCTCCTTCAGCGACCGCTCGCTCCAGTACTGCCCGACCTGCCAGACGGGCGGCAAGCCACTGGCGGACCGGCGGCTGTCGAGGCTGCTGAAGTGAGTCACCAGTGCTTGCTGCCCACGAGGTAGGTGATCAGCGCGAGTGCGCCCAGGATCAGGGCCGGGACGGCCAGGCCCTTCGCCAGCGAGGTGAGGCTGCTTGTCCAGCTTGACGCCGAGGTCGTGTAGCGGTCGTGCCGCGCACGGAGGTCGTGCCGGGCGAACGCACCGAGGACGAGCGCGGCGGCGGCGGTGATCAGGCAGACGGTGAGCGACCTGACCACACCGAACTCGCCGACGTGGTCCGCGATGGCGCCTCCCGGCCCCTCTTCGATCCTGTCGCGCACGGCTTGCGCCGCTCCCACGGCGGCGAGGACGACCGTGATCACCGAGGTGACGGCGAGGGCGAGGGCCGTACCCGCGAGGGCGGGGGCCCAGCGGGACTTGGGAGACGTCGGCGACGTGGGAGACCTGGGGGCGGTCCGGCCTGCCACAGGCTCCTGGGGGGCGCGGCGTGGCTGCTCGGGAGGGCGGCCGGTCTGCCCGGTGTCGATGATCACCGTGTCCCGGTCGGCTCGCGGCGGGTCCTCCGGACGTTTGGGGACGTCCTGCCCAGGCGCGGGTGCCACCACCGCCTCCACGTGGACCACCACGTCGTCGGCAACCCCCTTCAGCACGATGTCACCGGACAGCCGGCCCTCGGTGGACGTGTCCAGCCGGACGGTCAGCCCGTTCGCCACCGGCTCGACCCGCAGCCACGACTGTGTGGACTGGGCCACGCAGTGCCGGGCGAGGGGCGGGCCGCCCAGGGTCAGAGACTGCTGCCGAGGCGTCGAGCCCTGCGGCACCCGGCCGAAGTCCAGACGGTCCGGGGAGGGCGCCAGGCGGACCTCGCGGAGAGCGCCGCACGCCAGGTCGGCGATCTGCCGGATGTCGTCGCGCGCGATCTCCTCCAGGTCCTGACGAGCTCCTTCGGCGATGGGGAGGGACTCGTTCTGCAGCCGGGATCTCAGCTCCAGGACGGCGCCCTGCCGGGTGAAGGCGTTGTCGCTGTGGAGGGCGGCCGTCAGCGAAGGGGGTGAGGGAACCTTGACGATCTTGATGCGGCCGCGCCGGCTGTGTGCCAGTGTCAGCTCCCCCTCCATCTCCACGTCCTTGCTCGGCGTCTGGTGCGGGTTGACCTCCCGGACGCGGTCGTAGACGTAGTCGTACAGCTCGTCGAGGGTGACGACGCCGTCCCCGTCGCGATCGGCCTCGCCGCTCTCCAGTCCCTGCACCACCGCGTGGGTGAACACCGACGGCCGCGGCGCGGAGTTCTCGGCGAGTTCGGGTCCTTCGAAGGCGTACTCCATGGAGTTGGACGCGGTGATGACGGCCCTGCCCCGCCCGCCGGGGGGCTTGTCGCCCCGGAAGGATTCGAGGACGTTCACGTCGCCGGTGGCGCGCACGGAGCCCGAGCCCCGGGAGAAGGCGCCGCCGTAGCAGCAGTCGAGGAAGAGGACGGTGCTGCCCGCCCGGGTGCGGGACATGCACCGGCGCACGAAGTGTGCGGGGACGGCCGTGGCGTCCAGCAGGCGGGGGTCGGTGTCCTTGGCGGCGAAGTAGAGCTCGCCGGACTCGCTCTTGAGTCCGTGGCAGGAGAAGTGCAGGAGCAGGGTGTCGTCGCGTCGGCGGTCGTTGAAGAAGGCCTGGAGGTGCCGGTTGGTGATGTGGGCGGGTTCGTTGCGGATGACCTCGACCTCGAAGTCGCCGATCTCGGGATCGTGCAGGACCTCGGCGAGGGCCGCGGCGTCCTGCGCGGGTGCCCGGAGTTGCTTGAGCCCCTGGTCGTCGTAACGGTCGTTGGCGATGATCAACGCGTGCCGGGCTTCCGTCATGGCGGGGCTCCTGCCGTTGCGTGGCGCCGCACGAAGACCTCGAAGGCCTCGGCGACCTGCTCGTCGGTCGCCTTGGAGACCTCCAGGACGTCGTCGTCCAACTGCAGGCGCAGCGAGGGGCGCGCGTCGTGGCACCGGCCGAGCCAACCCCGGACCACGGTCACCACCTGGGTCAGGGCGGTGGCCGAGCCGCCCAGCGCGACCAGCAGTGAGCCGATCTGGGCGACGTCCACGGCCCGTGCTCCGGGCGGAATCGCCTCCCCGGGAACGGCCGTCACGTCGTCCACGTCGAGCTGAAGCAGTTCCTCGCGCAGGTAGCCGGTCAGCTCCGCCACGCGTTCGGCTTCCGCTCCCTCCTCGGAGAGGAGGATCATCAATTGGTCGCCCACCGGTTCAGCCCCTTCGCTCGTGCTCCCAGGGGCGGCGCGGAGCGGGGGGCTCGCCAGTGGCTCCACGTCGGTATGTCCAGTTTCCGTCCGTGGCCGCCGAGCGGCAAATCAGGCGATGTGCGGGCCGGTCAGCGGGGTTCGAGCGTCACCAGGTGCTTTCCGTCCGTCGTCCGCACCTCGTAGCGGGCGATCTGGCCGGGGTGCATCGACGCGCCGCCGCGCATGGTGTTGGCGCGGGCGTCGTGGTCGGGGACGTTCCAGTTGGTGATCGTCTGTTCGGAGCCGTCCTGGCCGATGGCGACGAGGACGCAGGCACGGGGGCCGGCGCCGTCCTTGACCTTGAGTTCCACCTGGCTGCCCCAGGTCTCGTCCTCGGTGGTGATCTCGGCCCACACGCCCGAGCGTTCGTCGGTCGCGGTGACCCGCGCGGCCGCCGCCCCGCTGCTGTCGCTCGCCAGCAGCACGATGCCGGGCCCGGCCACCGCGAGGACCACCGACGCGGCCAGGGCGAACCACAGCCGCCTGCGGCGGCCCCGCTGCCGTACCGCAACCTCGCCGAGGAGCCGCTCCAGCATCCGGGGGCCGGGCTGCGCCGTGGGGTGCACGACGCGCGGGGTCGCGCGCCGGTACAGCATCAACTGCCGGGTCGCGGGCCCGAATTCGGTCACGTGTGCCGCACAGCGGGGGCACTCCATGAGGTGGTCCTCGAAGCGGAAGGCGTCCGCCTCGTCCAGCACGCCGAGCGCGTACGCGCCGACGTCGCGATGCCTCTCCAGGGACCTCATGACGAATCCTCGTGCCGTTGAGTGGGGATGGGGTTACTCCTTGCTCCCACCGGTACGCACCGGGCCGCCGAATCACTCAAGACACACACAGAATCGCAACCAACGATTCGGAGCGGCGGGACCCATGGATTGGTCCGGGTCGAACGAATCTAAAAAAGATGGATCGCGAGGTGTCCCAGAGGCAACCCGAGCTGCCAGGCCGGCGTCCATACCTTGGGCCCTTCGTCCTCGCCGATCACCGGAGCACCGCCCGGCACGGCGTTCAGATCGGGCGCCAGCAGCTCGGTCTCCTCCAGCCAGCGCCAGGCCGCCCGGGCCAGGTCCAGGTCGGGGGAAGGGCCGTCGGCGGTGGCTTCGGCAGCAATGAGCGCGGTCATCCGCTCGCTCACCCAGTCCTGCCACGGCTGGTCGTACGCCGTCAGCGACAGCCAGTTCTCCAGCTGGGAGACGACCTGGATGCCGGACAGTTCACCGTCGGTGTCGGACAGGAAGATGGTCAGTGCCAGGGCGTCCCGCCCGGCGCGGAACTCGAACGACGTCGGTGGCATCAACTCCCCGGACCGCAGCAGTTCGTCGGCGATGTACTCGGCGTACAACCACGCCATGGGGACGGTCAGTTCGCCGCCGCCGGCGCCGTCCGTGCTCTCTTGACCTCTGTGCAGCATTCCTTCCTGCCTTCCTCCGGTGCGTGCGCGTCGCCCGTTGCCGGGCCCCAGTGCGGAACACGGATGAGGACAGCCGATTACTCAACCGGGGTCAGAGGCAAGGCGCTTTACGGAGGCTTGACTCAGTCATGGGTTTCATCGCAGGTCGGCCGCGTATCCGGGCAGCACCCGGCGCAGGGCGCGCAGCGCGTAGTACGCGCGGGACTTCACGGTACCGGGAGGAATGCCGAGGCTTTCCGCGGCCTCCGCCACACTCGCCCCTTGGAAATACACCAGCACCAGGACTTCACGGTGCTCCGGAGTGAGTGTCTTCACAGCCTCGCGCACATCGAGGGCGGCGGCCGCACGCTCGGCGTGGTCGCCGCACACCCGGGCGTTCTCCAGGATCGCGTCGCCGACCTCCGCGGGCCGCGCCTGCCGGGCCCGCCGCGCGTCTATGGCGAGCCGCCTGCCCACGGTCAGCAGCCAGGGCCGTACGGATGCGAAGTCGTCGGCGCGCAGGGCCTCGGGGTGCTGCCAGGCGCGTACGAGGGTTTCCTGGACGAGGTCCTCGGCGCGCTGCCGGTCGCCGTCGCAGAGCCGGAGCAGGAGCGCGAAGAGGGGCCGGCCGTGCTCGCGCTGCAGTGCGGCGAGCTCGTGCTCGGCGGTCGTCCCGTTCGTGAGAGTGGTTCCGGCCGTCATGGCTGCATGGCACAACAGGGGGCCGTTTCTGGACAGGGCGGGCGCACAGGTCTGCGGCGGACGGTCGATCGCGTCGGCGAACGGTTCGACGAACGGTCCGCATCCGGCCGTCCGCGCGATCCGGACGGGCTAAAGAGGGCGGGAAGGTTGTTTGCGGTCGCCGTCAGGGTCGTACCTATTTGTGCGTAAAAATGATCACAGTGGGGTGAGCCGATGATTGCACGCAGACGGCAGGTGGCCCTGGCCCTCACGGCCCTCCTCGCCGCGGGCGCCGCCTGTCAGGCCCAGGGCCAGGACGGGCCCACCCGGCCGGGACGTCCCGCGCCGGCCAACGACAAGGGCTTCACGCTCGTCGCCTCCGGCGACGTCCTTCCGCACAGCTCCATCATCGACCGCGCCCGCTTCGACGCGGGCGGCACCGGCTACGACTTCCGTCCGATGCTCGCCGGGGTGGAACCCGTCGTCTCCCGCGCCGATCTGGCGCTGTGTCACATGGAGACCGTCTACGGCGAGAACGGCAACTACACCGGCTATCCCGCCTTCAAGTCCCCGCCCGAAGTGGCGCCGGCCCTCGCCGCCACCGGCTACGACGGCTGCTCCACCGCCTCCAACCACAGCCTCGACGACGGGGCCGACGGCATCCGCCGGACTCTGGACGCCCTCGACCGGGCCGGAGTACGGCACGCCGGTTCGGCGCGCACCGATGCCGAGGCGCGCACGGTCACGATGCTGCGCGCGGGCCCCGCGAGGGTCGCGCATCTCGCCTACACGTACGACACGAACGGCTTTCCGCTGCCGCAGGGGCAGCCCTGGGCCGTCAACCTGATCGACGAGAACAAGATCGTCGCGGACGCGAGGGCGGCCCGGAAGGCCGGTGCCGACGTGGTCGTCGTGTCCCTGCACTGGGGCACCGAATGGCAGGACACCCCCGACGAGCGGCAACTGACCCTGGCCCGCTCGCTCACCGCCGCCGGCGCCGGCGGCCGCCCCGACATCGACCTGATCCTCGGCACCCACGCCCACGTCCCGCAGGCGTACGAGAAGGTCAACGGCACCTGGGTGATCTACGGCATGGGTGACCAGATCGCCGGCGAGATGTTCAACCACCAGGGCGCCCAGGATCCGCGCGGCAACCAGTCCACCCTCGGCCGCTTCACCTTCGCCCCGCCCGCCCGGCCCGGGGAGCGCTGGCGGGTGACCAGGGCCGAGTTCGTGCCGCAGGTGTTCGACGTCGACGCGGGCCGGGTGCTGAACCTCAACGAGGCGCTCGCCCGGGGCGCCGACGTGCGGGGCGTGCGCGACCGCATCCGGGACGTCGTCCTGAGCCGGGGTGCGGCGGAGGACGGGCTGGTGATGGGGAAGTAGCCCTTGCTCAGTCCACGTCGACGTGGTCGAAGGTGCGCACCATCTCGGTCAGTACCCGCACGCAGGCCCGGACTTCCGCGTCGGTCAGATCGCCGCCCACCCGCCGGTTGAGGGTGTGTTCCCGTGCCAGGACGGCGACGATGGTGGCCTGCCCCGCCTCGGTGAGCCGGATCAGCGAGGACCGCTGGTGCGCGGGGTTGGGCGTGATCTCCACCCAGCCGCGGGAGGCCGCCTCGTTGACCATGCGCTGCACGAACTGTCGGCTCAGGGCCTGTGCCCTGCTCATCTGGGGCACCGTCATGGCCCCGTTCTGACGCAGCAGGTTCAGCACGGCGCGCACGCCGGCGGATGCCCCCTCGATCGGTTCGGCCTGCTCCACCTTGTGCGCGGCGCGCCGGTAGAGCGGACCCACGAGGTCGAACACCTCGGTCAGGCGGTGCCCGAGTTCGTCGGGCGCCAGGGGTGTACCGGTGTCGTTCATACGGCCATCATGACACCTTGGTTGCCAAAACCCGCCCGAGGATGACACCTTGGTTGTCATGAATGCTGCTTCGGAGCTTCGCTTCTTCCCCTCTGCCGACGGCGACCTGGCCTACCTCGACGCCGGCTCGGGGGATCTCGTGGTCCTGCTCCACGCGGGGTACGTCGACCACCGGTTCTGGGACGACCAGATCGCGGCCCTCGCCGCCGGACACCGCGTGATCGCCCCGGACGTGCGCGGCCACGGATCCTCCGCCAACGCGACCAGGCCGTTCCGCTGGGCCGACGACCTCGCCGCTCTGCTGCGCCACCTCGACGCGGGCCCCGCGGTCCTCGTCGGCCTGTCGATGGGCGGGGTCATCGCCACCGACACGGTGCTGGAGCATCCGGAGCTCGTCCGCGCGGTCGTCACCTGCGGTGCCGCGACCGGCGACTTCCAGTACACGGATCCCTGGCACCGCGAGATCCAGGCCGAGTACGCGCGCACGCTCGGCGCCGGTGACATCGAGGGCTGGCTCACGGCCTTCCTTCGTGTCGTGCCGGGTGAGCATCGGAGCGCCGACGAGATCGACCCGGAGATTCCGCGCCGGTTGCGGGAGATGGCCCTCAACTCGATCTCGAAGCACACGCCCGACGAGAAGGACTGGCTCGTGCGGGTGACCGACTCGTGGTCCCGCCTGCCGAAGATCGACGTTCCGGTGCTCACCGTCAACGGCGGCCTCGAACCCGCCGACTTGATCGACGCGGCTCAGCGGCTCGCCGACACCGTCCGTGACGGCCGCTCCCGGACCATCGAGGGCGTCGGCCACTACCCGAACCTGGAGAAGCCGGAGGTCTTCAACGAGATCCTTCTCGACTTCCTCGGCACCCTCTGACCATGGGTGACGCACCCGGTCCGCGTTGAGTCCCGCCACGTGGCGCCGCTGAAGAGGCCCGAGCACCGCTGATCCGCACCGAGAGGCGCCGGCCGGTCACGGCACCACCGTCACCGGCCACCGCCCCGCCTTCACCAGCCGTACCGCCACCGAGCCGATGATCCGGTGGCCGGCCTGCTCGGAGGCGCCCACCACCACCGCGTCCGCCTTGAGGTCGTCCGCCGCCTTCACCAGGCCGTTGTAGGGGTCGCCGCGGAAGGTGTGGAACTCCCAGCGCACGTCGAATATCCCCTTGCTGTGCTCGGCCGCGTCCCGGATCTGCGCCACCAGGTCCTCGGCGATCTCGTCGGTCGTGTCGGTGACCGGCGCCCCGAGCGCCGCGCCCGCCGCGAGCACCGGCTGCACGTAGACGACCGCGAGCAGCGCGTGCTGTCGCCTGGCCAGGCCACCGGCGTACGCCGCGGCGCGGAGCGAGGAATCGGAACCGTCGACGCCGACCACGATGACCCTGGGGCCGTCCGTGCCCCGCTCGAACCCCTGCGAGTGCTGCTGTTCCGTCACGGCTTCGAGGCTATCGGAAACCGCAGGTCCCGCCCTCGCCCGGTACCGGAGGCGGCTTCTCCATGGCCCTCGACCGCCTCGGCGACCGGGCCGACGGCGACTGTCTCCTCGCAGCATCCCTGGACGACGAGACGGCCACCTGCTCGCCCTGCTCTCCTTCACGCCCAGGGGCGCGGTGGGCATCTCGCTCGACCTGATGCGCCGTCACCGCGCCGGGTCTCCCTCAACTTCGCCGTCTTCCGCTCGCCTTCGAGGAGGGCGCCCGCATCGGCGCCGGACCGCTCCGACGCCAAGTACCGGCCCACCTGGCACCCGCGCTCCATCCGCTACGGAGGCTCCGTCCGCGCAACTTCGTTGCACGAACCCTGGGGAAAGGGGCACCCGAAGGCCGGGCACCGGCCGGCCACCGCGAAAGGCCTGCCGTCGCTCTCGGCGCTCGGCCTCGACGGAGGGGACGAGGCCAGGCCCGGCGAACCGGATGCGGACCCGCCCGAACAGGTCCGCATCCGGTGCCGCACGCTCGACCGGCTGCGCACCGACGGCCGCCACGGTCAATTTCCATGACACCCCGCCAGACGTTGTGTGCGGTGGGGCCGGGGTTCCGGTGCGCCCTCGTGTCGAGGGTCCTTCCGTCGGAGGACGGCGCGTGTGCCGCAGACGGCCCCGTGCCATGGGCCGAGTGGGTGGATTCGTGCCGCCGTAACGGTGTTGCTGGGGTGCGTCTGACCCGGTGCGGGCGACTGATGAGTCATGCAGAAGGATCAGTTGCTCGACCGGCGCCGCCTGTTGATCGCCGGTGCCGCCGCTCTGGGTGCGGCCGGTGCGGCCGGTACGGCCGGTGTCCTGGCGGTGAGCGGGGGCGAGGCCCCGGCCCGTCCCGGCACCTTTGCCGCCGGCCCTCCACCCGGCCGCGCGCTCAAAGCCTCCGCCTACCGTCTCCAGCCCCTGACCGGGTACGGCCCGCCCCGGGCCGTACCCGCCCGGCCCCTCGTACGGCGCGAGCCGCTCCTGCGCATGTCCGGGCGCGGCCGCTCCATGGTGCTGACCTTCGACGACGGGCCCGACCCCCGCTACACCCCCGACATCCTGGACACCCTGGCGGAGTACGACGTCCGCGCGATGTTCTTCGTGTGCGGGGAGATGGCCGCCGACCACCGGGACCTGCTGGCCCGCATGGCCGACGAGGGACACGTCGTCGGCAACCACACCTGGTCCCACCCGCTGCTGACCCGCCTGACCCGGGGGCGGATCCGCTCGGAGATGGAACGCACCTGCGAGGTGATCGAGGAGGCGTACGGCGAGCGGCCCGTGTGGTTCCGCGCTCCCTACGGAGCCTGGAACCGCGCCGCCTTCCAACTCGGCGCCGAACTCGGCATGGAACCACTGGCCTGGACCGTCGACACCCTCGACTGGACCACCCCCGGCACCCGGACCATCGTCGGACGGGTCGAGAACGGCGCCGCCCCCGGCGTCGTGGTGCTCTCGCACGACGCCGGGGGCGACCGCACCCAGAGTGTCCGGGCGCTGCGCGACTATCTCCCGCGACTCCTCGACTCCGGCTATCACATCACCGTCCCGCGACGGCAGTACGCATAACCGGAACACACCGCCCGCCGGGTCGGGGAACGCTCAGCGGACCTCGACCATGCGGGCGAAGGCGACGACGTTCCCCGCGTAACCGTCCTGCTGGGAGAAACCGCCCCCACAGGTGATGACCCGCAGTTCGGGGTGGCCCTTGGAACCGTAGACACGGTCGCCGGGGAAGTTGTTCTTCTCGAAGACCTCGACGCCGTAGATCTCGAACACGGCCGTCTTTCCGTCCTTGCGCGTGATCTCGACGCGATTGCCCTGCTTCAGGGCTCCCAGTCCGTAGAACACGGCGGGGCCCTGATTGTTGTCGACATGGCCGACGACGACCGCGGTGCCCTTCTCGCCCGGGGAGACCGCACCGGTGAACCAGCCGGCCAGGTTCGGGTCCTCCGGCGGCGGTGCGGCGACCCAGCCGTCCATGTCCAGGCCGACCGGGATGACCGGTGCGTCGACGTTGATCGCCGGGAGCCTGACCCGGTCGGGAAGGGAGTACGGCAGGGGCTCGGCGAGGGCGAAGGTGCCGCCGGGCAGACGGGTGTCCGCCGCGGCCGCCGAGGCGGGCTGCGGCGGCCCCATGTCGAACTCCCCCGAACCGTTGCGAATGAGCGCGAGGCCGGTCAGCAGAACAAGCGCTATCACGCCCCAAGGAGCGCGCTTCTTCCGCCGCTCCTCCTCTTCGGCCAGCTCGGCCAGTTCGGACGCAGACATTCGACTTCCCCTCTCGACGCGGCCGTCGCCACGTCATTCGCGCATAGGAGAACGCTAAGTCTCACGAGGGCAACCGGCGACGGGGCGGATGCGAACGGGTGGCCCGCGCCGCCCCCGGTGCGCCATCCGAGTTGCCGCCCGCAGGAATTTTCTGACGGCCCGTGACCTGCGGTGATATCCGATTGTGTGCTTTTCCTTCGGCGTGTCCTCTCACCAGAACGGAGCATTCCCGAAATGCGGCGCGCCGCAAGGCATCTGAGGGTCTGTCTGGGAGGCGCTTTCTCGCCGATCGACCGGGGACGGTTCCCGGGGTGCCTTCCGCGGAGGATCACATGCGTACTACTCGTGCCCTGGCGGTCACCGGCGCCGCGATCGCCGCTCTCGGGCTCGCCGCCCCCGCGGCCGTTGCTCGGGACGGCATGGGCGTCAGCCCGACCAACATCGTCGCCCTGCCCAGTGTCATCGCCCGCGGTGGGCAGCTGACCGTCACTGTCGACAACTGCCCCACCGGCGGCACCATGACCTCGGACGCGTTCCCGAGCACACCGCTGACGCCGATCCACGGCGCCAACCAGACGGCGAAGGGCACCACGACGGTCAACCCCAACGCGCGTCCGGGTTCGCACAGCATCACGGTCAACTGCAACGGCCGCATCCTGACGAACCCGGCCGCCTTCACCGTCATCGGCGGCGTCCAGGGCGGTGTCGGCGGCAGCAGCTCCACCGGCGCGACCCCGGCCGACGTCGCCATCGGTGGCGGGCTCCTGGCCGTGGCCGTCGTCGGCGGAGGGGTGTTCTGGATGCGCCGCCGGTCCGAGAAGCGGATCTGACGGCCGGGACGCCGAACCTGACCTCCCCCCTTCGGAGACGACGGATCGCACGTGCACAGGTCTTCGCCCCGGTCCCTTCAGGGTTCCGGGGCGAAGACCTGTGCGTGGGCGGTGCGGTCAGGCGTCGTCGCCGCCGGTGCGGCGACGGGAGAAGTGGTACGCCGCCCCGACCGACCCGGCGACGAGCGCCAACCCCAGGCCGATCTCCTCGAGGTCGAAGCCGGCGAAGGTGCCACCCTCACCGGCGTGCACGCCCCGGTTCGGATGCACCGGCACCGGTGTCGAGGGGGCCGCGCGGTCGTCGGCGATGGTGAGGCTCTCGTTCTGCCAGAAGGTGCCGCAGTGGAACGTCACCTCGTGGACGGCGCCCGGTGTGGCGTCCCGGTCGACCATGGCGGTGGCCGAGGTCCGGCCCCGGCCGATGGTGAGGTCGTCGAAGACGCCGGAGGAGACGAACACGGCCTGGCCGCAGCCGGTCGCGCGCAGGGTCACCTGTCCGCCGGCCGCGACGGTCGTGGGCTGGACGGAGACCCGGAAGCCGGAGGTCTCGGCGCTCGCCTGGGCGACGCAGGCGGTCAGCGTCAGGGCGCTCACGCCAAGCAGTGCCGCCGAAGCGACGCGTATCGCGCGCATGGTTGGTCCTCCGGATCCCCGAGGAGCAGCCGCGGACCTTTGCCGCTTGCGCCAGAAATGCACCTCGATGACCGAAACGCTAGGAACGTGCATGCGTCCGCGCGATCGCTGTCGCGCGAATGGGGCAAGCGGGTAGGCCGCACGGGGGACCGTGTTCCTGCGACCGGGGGACACCGGCGGTGTGGCGGGCGTCCCCCGGGCCGCCCCCGTGGTGAGGACCTGCGGGCGGCCGTTCCGGTGCCGCGCCGTCAGTCCTTGAGGCCCGGGAAGAGACTCAGGAACGGGTCGGCCGACGCCGAGATGCCGCGGCTGTACGGGGCGTCGAAGTCCCAGATCAGGAAGAGCAGGAAGGCGATCAGTGCGGAGAACAGCCCGGCGAGGATCAGTTCCCGTGGCGTGCGCCGGATCTGCAGCGCGAAGATCATCCCGATGGTGGCCGCACCACCGCCGATGAGGCCGAACCACACCACGCCCGGCATGGTGGGCGCCGCCGAGTCCGCCCGGGCGTTGCGTGCCTGGTCGGCGGTGGCCATCTGGTCGAGGACCGGTTGGTAGGCCTGGGCCTCGAAGTCGGTCCTCGGCTGGTAGTCGGTGACGTCCACGCGGACCTGCTTCAGAAGCTCGGTGCCCCGCTCGGTGACCTGCCCGGTGTCGGCCATCGTCTTCCACTCGGTGGTGACGACGTGTCCGACATAGGCGTTGACATCGCCCCGAATGCGGTCACGGATGTCGGCCGGGTAGACCCTGACCCGCTCCGAGATCTCGTGCAGCGCCTGTGCCTCCGCCTGGACGTGGTCCTGCGCCGCGCTGCGCGCCTCCCAGACACCGGCGATGGCCAGGCCCAGGACGATGGCGTACACCACGCCGATCCACATCGTCATGTACTCGATGACGTCCGGCGTCTCGTTGGGGTCCTCGTCCTCGGGCGCCCTGCGGTGTCGTAGGAGGGTGATGACGACCACCACGACGCAGGCGGCCAGCATCGCGAGGGTGAGAACAAGCCATTCCGGCAAGGGGTGCCTCCAGGATCAGCACTAGCGCGGCCGCAGCGCGGCGACGGCGATCACCGCGGGTGCGGTGATGAGCAGGACGTAGGTGACCGGCGACGTGGCGCCGTGGGCCGGCCGACTGCGGGGGTGTGCCTTGTAGCGCGGATACGTCACCGGGGTGACGGAGGGGCGCGGGGTGGGCTTCGCCGACGGCGTCGGGGTGGGGGACGGCGGTGGCGGTGAGGGCGGCGTGGGCGTCGGCGTCGGCTGCGGACGGGGCGGCGTCGGCTGCGGGGCCGGCGGCGGAGGCGGCTCGGGCGTCGGTGTGGGGCGCGGTGTCGGCGGCGGAGGTGGGGGCGGTTCCGGAGTCGGGGTCGGCGTGGGCGTAGGCGTGGGCGTGGGTGTCGGTGTCGGGGTGGGCGTGGGTGTCGGGCAGGGCGGCGGAGGCGGTGGCGGCGGGGGCGGCGGGGGGCAGGCCGGGGGAGTCGGCCAGGTGAGGCTGCCGGCGACCGCGACCGCCTGCGTGCCGCCCGGCCCCGTCGAGGCTGAGGCGCAGGCGTCGGCCACGGCCACCTCGGCCGGCGCGCCCACGAGCATCCACGTCAGTGTCAACAGGGCAAACACCCGTATGGCAACGGCGGATTGGGTCGTTTCGGGTCGATGCACGACGGAGATCATGAGGCCTTGCGCGCCCTCGCACGTGAGGTCAGGAGGGGATTGCCCCGAAAGAGGGAACGGTCGTGCCACAGGTTTCGGAAAGAAATGTGCGGGGCGGTTGAACACAACCGCAGCTCCCACGCGTACTCATGGACGTGCGGCGGCGCAGCAGGGCGTTGCAACACCTTTGAACGTATGGGGAGTTGACGATGAAGACCTCCTGGCGGAGCGCCTCACTCGTGGCGAGCGCTGCGGCGGTGCTGGCGCTGACGACGGCGTGCGGCCAGGAAAGCGGCACGCCGTCGACCGGCAGTCAGAACGTCGGCGCGACGGCCGCGGCGGGCGATTACACCGTTGGCGGCATCGGTACGGGTACCGGTACCGGCACGGGCACGAGCACCGCGGAGGCCGAACAGGGCGCCGCGGCCCAGACGTCCACCGCGGGCGAGCTGAACGTGTCCACCAACGCGGAACTCGGCAACGTGCTGACCGACAGCGCGGGCCTCACCCTCTACCGCTTCGACCAGGACACGGCCGAACCGCCGAAGTCCAACTGCGACGGTGACTGTGCCAAGGCCTGGCCGCCCGTCCCCGCGGACGACGCCGAGGCGGGCGCCGGTGTCGACGAGGCGCTGCTCGGCGAGGTCACCCGCGCCGACGGCACCAAGCAGCTGACCATCGGTGGCTGGCCGGCGTACCGCTACGCGAAGGACACCAAGGCCGGCGACGTCACCGGCCAGGGCGTCGGCGGCAAGTGGTACGCGCTGGCCCCCGACGGCAAGAAGGCGAAGATCACCGATCTGCCCGGGCTGTCCACCCGCAAGGACCCCGAGCTCGGCGAGATCGTCGTCGACAAGAACGGCATGACGGTCTACCGCTTCATGAAGGACGAGGCCTGGCCCAAGCCGGTGTCGAACTGCAACGGAGCCTGCCTGGAGAAGTGGCCGGCCGTCGCCCCCGTGGCGACGAACGACACCAAGGACGTCCAGAAGAAGGGCCTGATGAGCTTCACCCGCTCCGACGGCGTCAAGCAGATGACGGTCAACTGCTCGCCCATCTACACGTTCGCCAATGACAAGGCTCCCGGCGACACCAACGGCCAGGGCGTCGGCGGCACGTGGTACGCCGTGGCGCCCGACGGAAAGCCGGTCGGAGCGCCCGAGCAGTAGAAACGGCGTCCCGATCCACCGGTCCGCCCCCTCCGCGCCGCACGGAGGGGGCGGACCGGTTTGCCGTCATTCCCCGCAACTCCCCGCGAGTCGCCCGCCCGATTCCGGATACGGGCGGAACGCGCCGGAGTGTCGCGGGCACTTTTCGTGCAGGATGCGGCGGGGCATCAATTCCGCACGTGCCGCAGGCAGTGACCGGGAACGGATGGTCAATTTCCGTTTCTGCTCGCTCCATTGGCGGGCGATCAGTAGCCTCAGCTCTCGAACACCGGATCGCCTACGCCTTGGAGAGATAGATGGAGCGTCCCGCCTGGGCCCCACGAAGCATCGACATCTCGGTGCCGAGCGTTTCGCGCATCTACGACTACTACCTGGGCGGTTCGCACAACTTCGAGGTCGACCGGCAAGCGGCCCGCAAGGCCATGGAGTTCATGCCGGGACTTCCGAAGATCATGCAGGCGAACCGGGCGTTCATGCGCCGGGCGGTGCGCTTCGCCGTGGACGAGGGCATCACCCAGTTCCTGGACATCGGCTCGGGCATCCCGACCTTCGGAACCGTCCACGAGGTGGCCCGGGCGACCCGCCCCGACGCGCACGTGGTGTACGTCGACCACGACCCGGTGGCGGTGGCGCACAGCGAGGCGGTCCTCGCCGGTGTCGACGGCGCCGGCGTGGTCGCGGCCGACCTGCGCAAGCCCCGGGAGATCCTCGCGAGCCCCGAAGTGCAGCGGCTGATCGACCCGAACCGGCCGGTGGCGCTGCTTCTCATTGCCATACTGCACTTCGTGGAAGACGCGGACGACCCCTACGGAGCGGTGGCCGAACTGCGCGACGCGCTCGCGCCCGGCAGCATGCTGCTCCTGACGCATGCCTCGTACGAGGGAATCCCGTTGCCACCGGAGCGGGCGGAGGGTGCGGTGGACGTGTACAAGGACATTCGCAACCCGCTGATCATGCGCTCGCGCGAAGAGATCGCGCGGTTCTTCGAGGGGTACGACATGGTGGAACCCGGACTCGTGGCGCCGCCGCACTGGCGGCCGGACACCGCACCGGAGGACGAGGATCCGTACGCGTTCTCCGGGTTCGCAGGCGTGGGGCGTACGGCGTGAGCGCGGAACCGGACGGGCCCGAGGACAGACTCCGGCGGTTCGCGACGATCTGGAGCCGGGCGGTGTTCCCGGTGACCTCGACGTCCGCGACCCGGCCCGAGTTCGAGGAACAACTGCTCCCGCTGGCACGGCGGTTGAGCAACGGGCTGCGGGCGCGGGTCTTCGACGCGGACGAGGCCAAGGCGGTGGGCGCGGCCCTGGTCGGCGCGCACTGCACCGACCCGGACGCGCTGAGCCGCACGCTCGACTGCGTCGACGCCTACCTGGTGCTCTACTGCGGCGAGGGGGGCGACCAGGAGGACCTTCGGGCGCGTGCCGCGCGGCTCCAGCACGCCATGGCCGCCGGGTTCGCCCAGGCCCTGCGCGAGCGGACGCTGGCCGAGCAGGAGGCCATCGCCCAGGCGGCGTTGCAGGCGCAGGGCGTGGTCGCCCAGGCGCTGCACGCGACCGAGGCCCGCTTCCGCGCGGTCTTCGAGGGCGCGGCCATAGGCATCGGCATGGCCGACCTCGAAGGCAACATCCTCCAGGTCAACGGAGCGTTGCTGCGCATGTTCGGCATCTCCGAACAGACCATGCGCGGCCGCAACGTCATGGATTGGACCCATGCCGAGGACGCGCCCCAGACCTGGAAGCTCTACGACGAACTCGTCCGCGGCGAGCGGGAGCACTACCACACGGAGAAGGCCTTCCACCGCCCCGACGGAACGGTCCTGTGGACCAACCTGACGGTCTCCCTGCTGCGCGACGCCGACGGCAACCCGCAGTACCAGCTGGCCCTCATGGAGGACACCACCGAGCGCCGCCTGCTCAACCTGAGGCTGCGCTACGAGGCCACCCACGACGCGCTCACCGGCCTGCCCAACCGCACCTTCTTCTTCGAACGCCTGGAGAAGGCACTGGGCGCCGGGAAGGGCCAGCGCTTCGGGCTGTGCTACCTCGACCTCGACGGCTTCAAGACCATCAACGACAGCCTCGGGCACGCGGCCGGCGACCGGCTGCTCGTCGAGGTCGCCGACCGGCTGCAGTCCTGCACGACCGCCCCCGGTGAGATGGTCGCCCGGCTCGGCGGCGACGAGTTCGTGGCGCTGACCACCGGGCCCGACACCGAGCGCGAGGTCGACGAGCTCGCCGCGCGCATCATGAACGCGATGATCGCCCCCATCAGCGTCGACGGCCGTGAACTGACCGTGCGCGGCAGCATCGGCATCGTGGAGGGCCCGGCGGGCGAGCGCAGCCCGGCGGAGGTGCTGCGCAGCGCCGACATCACCATGTACCGGGCCAAGTCGGCGGGCGGCAACCGCTTCGAGCTCGCCGACGCGGAGGCCGACGCCCGCGCGATCACCCGGCACGGACTGACCACCGCGCTGCCGACGGCCCTGGAGCGGGGCGAGTTCTTCATCGAGTACCAGCCGCTGGTCCACCTCGGCGACGGCAGCGTGCGCGGCGCCGAGGCCCTGGTGCGCTGGCTGCACCCGCAGCACGGCGTCCTCGGCCCCGACCAGTTCATCCCGCTGGCCGAGCACACCGGGCTGATCGTGCCGTTGGGGCGCTGGGTCCTCGAACAGTCGGTGCGCCAGGCGCACGAATGGGCCGAACGGCACACCGGCGCGGGGCCTCTGCGCATCAACGTCAACCTCTCGCCCTGCCAGCTCACACACCCCGGGCTGGTGCAGGACACCGTCGACATCCTGGATCGTATGGGCGTCGCGCCCGAGGCGCTCTGCCTGGAGGTCACCGAGTCGGCGCTGATCGGGGCCGACGACGACCTGCTGAAGCCGCTGCGGCGCCTGGCGGAGATGGGCGTCGACATCGCCCTGGACGACTTCGGCACCGGCTACTCGAACCTGGCCAACCTGCGTCGCCTGCCGGTGAGCATCCTCAAGCTGGACCGCTCCTTCACCCAGAGCATGCAGCAGTTCCCGGCGGATCCCGTCGACCTCAAGATCGTCGAGGGGATCGTTTCGCTTGCCCACAGCCTGAACCTCACGGTGACGGTGGAGGGCGTCGAGACCGGTGCCCAGGCCGAGCAGCTACGGATACTGGGCTGCGACACCGCCCAGGGCTGGTACTACGCCCGCCCCGGACCGCCGGAGCGGCTGCACGAACTGGCACTGGTGGACGCGACGGGCTGAGCCGAGGCTGTCCGGCCGCATGCGGTACGTCCACGACCGGCCGGTGGGACACACCCGGGCGGAGACGGCGAGCGGTGACGCGGGCGGCCGGGGGACGGGCCGAGCGGTTGGTCGAGGTCGCTGCCTTCGCTGCGGATCTCCTCGGTGTACCGGTGTACCGGTGTGGGTCGCAGCGGCACAGGCCGAGGCGGCGAGGGCCGGGCGGCGAGCGGGTGGCCGGTGGTGAGGGCGGCGACGCGTGGACCGGTCGCCGGCGTCTCGGCGTCCGGACCGGTGCGGTGGAAGGGCTGACGGGCCCCGAGCCGCGTCGGCCTCGCCCGGACGCAGCAGTCGCGGCTGTGCGTTCCGGCCGGGCAGCCGGGCAGCCGGGCAGCCGGGCAGCCGGAGCCGGAAGGCCGGCGGGTGACCGGTACGGCCGCCGGCTCTGACGCGTACGGCGCCGGGATCGCCTTCGGCAGCGCCCCGTCGCCGTCGGCGGCCTCGTCGGCTGGGACCGGTTTTCGGTTCCGTAGTGTCGGCGCGCCGGGTGCGCGTCGGGTGGGCTCCGCGGCCTCAGGGGTGACCGTGCGTCCTCGGGCGGGGCCGGTTTTCGGTTCCGTAGGGTCCGCGCGGCGGGTCCGTCGTCCGGCGGGCTCCACGGCCCGGCTCGGGGGCCGCCGCGCGCCGGGTCCGTCGTCCCGCGTCTCCGCGGCCCGAAGGGCGACCGCGCCTCGTCGAGGAGTACCGTCCCGGCGGGGGTGCGCGGCACTGTTCGAGCCGGCCGTTCCGAGCTGACCGCCCTCAGCGCTCCAGCAGCATCCGTTGCAGTTCGCGCGCCGCCCGCGGCGGGGCCACGTCACTGCGGTGCGCGAGGGCGATCGCGCGGTGCAGTCCGGGGCGGGCCAGCGGGGTGACCCGCAGGCCGCGCCCGGAGCGTGCCGCCACCATGCGGGGTACGACGGCCATGCCGAGGCCCGCCCGTACGAAACCGAGGACCGCGTCCATCTCCCCGCCCTCCACGGCGAAGTCCGGCTCGAAGCCCTCGGCGCGGCACGCGGCCACGGTCAGCTCACGCAGGTCGTAGCCGTGCCGGAACATCACCATGCGCTCGCCCTCCAGGTCGGCGACGCGCACGGTGCGCCGGCCCCGGCCCGGCTTGGGGGCGTCCGGGGAGGACACCACGACGAGGTCCTCGCGCAGCAGCTCCACCGTGGTCAGCGCGGGCGAGGGCGTCGGCAGCGGGAGGACGACGAGGGCCAGATCGAGGGCGCCGCGGGCGAGTTCCCGTACGAGGTCGTGGGAGCCGCCCTCCTCGATCAGCAGCCGGATCCCGGGATAGCGGTCGTGGAAGGCGCGCAGCACGTCCGGCAGCAGGCCCGTGCACAGACTCGGCGTCGCGCCCAGCCGGACCCGGCCGCTGCGCAGCTGCACCAGCTCCTGCACCTCGTGCCGGGCGGTGTCGGCGTCCGCGAGGATGCGCCGGGCCAGCGGCAGCAGTGCCTCGCCCGCGTCGGTGAGGGTGATGTTGCCGCGTGCCCGCAGGAACAGGTCCGCGCCCAACTCCCGCTCCAGCGCCTTGATCTGCTGTGACAGGGACGGCTGGGCGACATGGACCACCTCGGCGGCCCGGGTGAAGTGCCGGGTCTCGGCGACCGCCACGAAGTACTGGAGCTGCTGGAACTGCATGGACCCACGATAGCCCCAGGCTATGGAATCAAGCCGGACCATGTCTTGGACCGATCGGCGGCACGCCCGTAGCGTGCTGTGACATGGCTCTGGCAACGCGGACGGACCGACGGTCGTCCATGGCACGCACCGTGTGGAACTCCTCCGTCGGCAAGAAGAGCGTGATGGCCGTCAGCGGCCTGATCATGCTGCTGTACCTGGTCATCCACATGATCGGAAACCTGAAGATCTTCTTCGGGTCCGGCGAGTTCAACCACTACGCGCACTGGCTGCGCACCGTCGGCGAGCCGTTCATGCACTACGAGTGGACGCTCTGGCTCGTCCGCGTGGTGCTGGTGGTCGCCGTCGTCGCCCACGCCACCTCGGCGTACCAGCTCAGCCGCCGCGACATCAGGGCGCGTCCGAGCAAGTACGTCCACAAGAAGCCGCGGGCGAGCTACGCGACCCGCACCATGCGCTGGGGCGGGATCATCCTCGGCCTGTTCATCGTCTGGCACATCCTCGACCTGACGACCGGCACCGTGCACTCCGGCGGCTTCCAGGAGGGCCACCCGTACCAGAACGTCGTGGACACCTTCTCCACCTGGTACGGCAACGTGATCTACATCGTCGCGATGCTCGCGCTCGGCCTGCACGTCCGGCACGGCTTCTGGAGTGCCGCCCAGACCCTCGGCGTCGGCAGCCGGGCCCGTGACCGTGCCCTGAAGACCGTCGCCAACGTACTCGCGCTGCTGCTCACGGCCGGTTTCATCGCCGTGCCCGTGGGCGTCATGACCGGAGTGGTGAGCTGAACATGAGTTCTTCCGCCGAATACGTCGAATACACGGAATACGCGACCGGTGAGCCGGTCGTCGACACGAAGGCCCCCGCCGGCCCGATCGGCGAGCGCTGGGACAGGCGCCGCTTCGAGGCCAAGCTGGTCAACCCCGCCAACCGGCGCAAGCACACGGTGATCGTCGTCGGGACGGGCCTGGCGGGCGGCTCGGCCGGCGCCACCCTCGCCGAACAGGGCTACCACGTCGTCCAGTTCTGCTACCAGGACTCACCGCGCCGCGCCCACTCCATCGCCGCCCAGGGCGGCATCAACGCGGCGAAGAACTACCGCAACGACGGCGACTCGATCCACCGGCTGTTCTACGACACCGTCAAGGGCGGCGACTTCCGGGCGCGGGAGTCGAACGTCCACCGGCTGGCGCAGATCTCCGTCGAGATCATCGACCAGTGTGTCGCGCAGGGCGTGCCGTTCGCGCGTGAGTACGGCGGTCTGCTCGACACCCGCTCCTTCGGCGGCGTCCAGGTGTCACGGACCTTCTACGCCCGCGGCCAGACGGGGCAGCAACTGCTGCTCGGCGCCTACCAGGCGCTCTCCCGGCAGATCGCGGCCGGGAACGTCGAGATGCACCCCCGGACCGAGATGCTCGACCTGATCGTCGTCGACGGGCGGGCGCGCGGCATCGTGGCGCGCGATCTCATCACCGGTCGCATCGACACCTACTTCGCGGACGCCGTCGTCCTGGCGAGCGGCGGCTACGGCAACGTCTTCTACCTGTCGACGAACGCCATGAACTCCAACGCCACCGCCGTCTGGCGGGCCCACCGGCGTGGCGCCTACTTCGCCAACCCCTGCTTCACGCAGATCCACCCCACCTGCATCCCGCGCACCGGCGAGCACCAGTCCAAGCTGACGCTGATGAGCGAGTCGCTGCGCAACGACGGCCGGATCTGGGTGCCGAAGGCCAAGGGCGACGACCGTCCGCCGAACAAGATCCCCGAGGACGAGCGCGACTACTACCTGGAGCGCATCTACCCCTCCTTCGGCAACCTGGTCCCTCGTGACATCGCCTCCCGCGCGGCGAAGAACGTCTGCGACGAGGGCAGGGGCGTCGGGCCCGGCGGGCAGGGCGTGTACCTCGACTTCGCCGACGCCATCAAGCGCATGGGGCGCAAGGCCGTCGAGGCCAAGTACGGCAACCTCTTCGACATGTACCAGCGGATCACCGACGAGGATCCGTACAAGGTGCCGATGCGGATCTATCCCGCCGTGCACTACACCATGGGCGGTTTGTGGGTGGATTACGACCTCCAGACCACGATCCCGGGCCTGTTCGCCGTCGGCGAGGCCAACTTCTCCGACCACGGGGCGAACCGGCTGGGCGCGTCCGCCCTCATGCAGGGGCTCGCCGACGGCTACTTCGTCCTGCCGGCGACCATCAACGACTACCTCGCCCGCAACCCGCACCACGAGGCCGTCACCGCCGAACATCCGGCCGTACAGGAGGTGTTGGCGGAGACCGAGGACCGGCTGAATCTGCTGCTGGCCGTCGACGGCGACCGCACCCCCGACTCCTTCCACCGCGAGGTCGGCGAACTCATGTGGGAGTTCTGCGGCATGGCCCGCACCGACAGCGGACTGCGCAAGGCGCTGGAGCGGATTCCGCAGATCCGCGAGGAGTTCTGGCGGCGCATCAAGGTCCCCGGCACCGGCGAGGAGTTCAACCAGTCGCTGGAGAAGGCCAACCGGGTCGTCGACTACCTGGAACTCGCCGAGCTGATGTGTCTCGACGCGCTGCACCGGGCCGAGTCCTGCGGCGGTCACTTCCGGGAGGAGTCCCAGACGCCCGACGGCGAGGCCGCCCGCAGGGACGACGAGTTCGCCTACGCGGCCGCCTGGGAGTTCACCGGCACCGGCGACGCGCCTGTTCTGCACAAGGAAGACCTGGTCTTCGAGTACGTCCACCCCACTCAGCGGAGCTACGCATGAAGCTCACCCTGCGCGTCTGGCGACAGAAGAACGCCGACGCCGAAGGCGCCATGTCCACGTACGAGGTGGACGGAATCTCCTCCGACATGTCCTTCCTGGAGATGCTCGACACCCTCAACGAGCAGCTCATCCTGGGCGGCGAGGACCCCGTCGCCTTCGACCACGACTGCCGGGAGGGCATCTGCGGGGCGTGTTCGCTCGTCATCAACGGCGACGCGCACGGGCCCGAGCGCACCACGACCTGTCAGCTGCACATGCGGTCCTTCAAGGACGGCGACACGATCGACATCGAGCCGTGGAGGGCGTCGGCGTTTCCGGTGATCAAGGATCTGGTCGTCGACCGGACCGCCTTCGACCGGATCATCCAGGCCGGCGGGTACATCACCGTGCCGACCGGCGCGGCGCCCGAGGCGCATGCGACGCCGGTGCCGAAGCCTGACGCGGACTTCGCGTTCGAGCACGCGGAGTGCATCGGGTGCGGGGCGTGTGTGGCGGCCTGTCCCAACGGGGCGGCGATGTTGTTCACCTCGGCGAAGGTGAATCACCTGAATGTCCTGCCGCAGGGGGCGCCGGAGCGGGAGACGCGGGTGCTGGACATGGTGGCGCAGATGGACGACGAGGGGTTCGGGGGGTGCACGTTGACGGGGGAGTGTGCGACTGCTTGCCCCAAGGGGATTCCGCTCGTGTCCATCACCGGGATGAACAAGGAGTGGCTGCGGGCTACCCGGAAGGCGGGGAAGCGGTAGCGCCGAAGGGGGCGGACTGTCGCAAGAAGCGTTCGCCGAAGGGTGCGGACGGGCGGGGCCGGGAGTGGTGCTCATCCCCGGTCCCGTCTCGCTTCCCGGGGGAAGCCCCTGGCATTCAGCATCCTCACATCCGCGCTCCTGGCACTCGTCATGCGCCGGTCAGCCGGGGTCGGAAGAACAGGAGCGGCGGCACCGCTCGCCGCCCCGGCCCGACCAGGAGAGTGCCATGACCGGCGTTTCCACGCTCGACCGTCCCCCGCAGCCGACCGCCCCCGCCCGCTACACCGTCACCCTGGCCCGCGACGAGGCCGACGTGCGGGCCGCACAGCGGCTGCGGTACGAGGTGTTCGCCGGCGAGATGGGCGCCCTCCTGAACTCCCCGCAGCCGGGCCTCGACGCCGACCCCTTCGACGCCCACTGCGACCACCTGCTCGTGCGGGACACAGCGACGGGCCAGGTCGTCGGGACGTACCGGCTGCTGCCGCCGGAACGGGCCGCGGTCGCCGGACGCCTGTACTCCGAGGGCGAGTTCGACCTCACCCGGCTCGACCCGATCCGCGCGGGACTCGTCGAGGTCGGCCGTTCCTGCGTCCACCTCGACCACCGGGACGGCGCGGTCATCGGGCTCATCTGGGCCGGCATGGCCCGCTACATGGTGGACCGCGGCCACGAGTGGCTCGCCGGCTGCTGCTCGATCCCGCTGGCGGACGGCGGCGCCCTGGCGGCCGGGACCTGGGACCGGGTGCGGGAGAAGCACCTGGCTCCCGAGGAGTTCCGGGTACGACCGCTGCTGCCCTGGGTTCCGAAGAGCGCGGCGCCCGCCGCCCGCACCGAACTGCCCGCGCTCCTGCGCGGCTACCTCCGTCTGGGCGCCTGGGTCTGCGCGGAGCCCGCCCACGACCCGGACTTCGGGGTCGCCGACCTGTACGTGCTGCTGTCGATGCGCCGGGTCGACCCGCGCTATCTGCGGCACTTCCTCTCCCTCGTCTCCACCTGATGAGCGTCTGGCTGCCCGGCGCTCCCTGCACCCCCGGGGCATGTGTGGAGCCCTCGGGATCCGGCGTGGCCGTACCGCTTGCCGTGCTGCGGCTGGTGGCGGTCACGGTCCTGGTGGCCATCGGGGTCCTCCTGTCGCCGCTCTGCGGGCTCATGCCCGCCGCCGTGGTGCGGAGGTGGTGCCGGGCGGTCGTGCGAGCCGCGGGGGTACGGGTCCGGGTGACCGGTGGCGCCGCGCCCACCGGCGGACTCCTCCTGGTCGCCAACCACATCTCGTGGCTGGACATCCCGCTGCTGGGTGCCGTACGCCCGGGCAGGATGCTCGCCAAGGCCGAGATCCGGCGGTGGCCCGTGGTGGGGCCGCTGGCCGCCCGGGGCGCGCTGTTCATCGAGCGGGACCGGCTGCGCGCGCTGCCGGCCACGGTCGCCGGTGTCGCCGAGGCGCTGCGGACCGGCTCGGCCGTCGTCGCCTTCCCCGAGGGAAGCACCTGGTGCGGCCGCGCCCAGGGGCCCTTCCGCCGGGCCGTCTTCCAGGCGGCGCTCGACGCGGGGGTCCCCGTCCAGCCCGTCCGCATCCACTACCGCACGGCACGGGGAGCGGCCAGCACGGCGCCCGCCTTCGTCGGCGAGGACACCCTGCTCGCCTCACTGTGGCGGGTGGCCTCGGCACGAGGGCTGGTGGCCGAGGTGGAGGTCCGGGACGCCATCCCGCCGGGCCGCCACCACGACCGCCGCGCCCTGGCCAGGGCGGCGCAGCGGGAGGCGCTGCCGGAGCCGGCGCGTGCCCACACCACCTCGCTGTCCTAACGCCCTGCGTCGGCGCCGGCCCCGTCGAGGAGTTCGGCCGCCCGGTCGCGCGCGTGGCCGATCGGGTCGGGAAAGATCCGCAGTCCGTGCGCGACCATCGCACCCTCGTGGAGCAGCATGAGCGTGCGGGCCAGTTCGTCGGCCCGGCTCGGGACAATGTCCCGGACCAGGTCGGCGAAGAGCGCCAGCATCCACTCCTTCTGGCCGGTGATGATCGGGTAGGCCGGATGGGAGGGATCGCTGATCTCGGCATGCGCGTTGACCATGCTGCATCCCTTGGGACTGCTCTCGGTCATCCACGCCTTCGAGGCGTCGAAGACCACGCTGACGCGGTCGACGGATCCCGGCTCCGTCCGCGCCAGCCACTCCGTGACGAACGCTCGCCAGCGTTCGTCACGGTCGGCCAAGTACTCGACGACGATCTGCTCCTTGGAGCCGAACCGGTCGTACAGCGTCTTCTTCGTGACCCCGGCCTCGGCGGCGATCAGGTCCACCCCGACCGCGTGGATGCCCTGGTCGTAGAAGAGCCGCGACGCGGCGGCGAGAACGCGGCGCGCGCCCGGGGTCATCGTGATCCGTCTGGTGCCCATGACCGAAAGTATACCGATCTGTATAGTGGGAACCCCGAAGGTATACCGGTCTGTTCAGTGGTGTTGATGGGTGATCAGCCGTGAACCTCCTCCTCTCCGTCGCGTTCGTGCTGTGCTGGAGCTCGGGCTTCGTGGGCGCCAAGCTGGGCACGGAGGACGCCGGTGCGCTGACGATCCTGATGTGGCGGTTCCTGCCACTGGCCCTCGTCCTCGCCGCGGCGGCCGTCACTCGCCACAGGGCCTCCTGGCGAGGGCTGACCACGCGCGACGTCGGACGGCAGGCCGTGATCGGGCTCCTCTCCCAGAGCGGCTACCTGCTCACCGTCTACTGGGCGATCCAGCTCGGCGTCTCCACCGGCACGACCGCCCTGATCGACGGCACGCAGCCCCTCGTCGCCGGAGCGCTCGCCGGCCCCCTCCTGCGCCAGTACGTCTCGGGCCGGCAGTGGCTGGGCCTGTGCCTGGGGCTCGTCGGGGTCGCCCTGGTCGCCACCGCCGACGCCGGAGCGAGCAGCGGCGTGGCGTGGTGGTCCTATCTGGTGCCGTTCACGGGGATGCTGTCCCTGGTGGCGGCCACCTTCATCGAACAGCGTTCCCGTACGCACGTCACGCCCACGGTGTCGATGACCGTCCACTGCGTCACCAGTGCGCTCGTCTTCACCGGCGCCGCCCTCGCGGTCGGGTCGGCCGCGCCACCCTCGGCGCCGTCGTTCTGGATCGCGATCGTGTGGCTCGTGACACTGTCGACCTTCGGCGGCTACGGGCTCTACTGGATCGTGCTGCGGCGCTTCGGGGTCACCAAGGTCAACACGCTCATGTTCCTGATGGCTCCCGTCACGGCCGTCTGGGGCGCGCTCATGTTCGGCGAACCGTTCACCGCGCGGACCGCCGTCGGCCTGGCGGTCGCCCTCTCGGCAGTCGCCGTCGTGCACGCAGCGAGCCCTCGCGCGGCACAATCGTCACGCAACGGCGGCAGCGACAGCGACAGCGACGGTCAGGGCGAGCGACGCGACGGCCGGCGCCAGGATGCCCCAGGGCCGGACGATGTCCTGGAGCACGCGCGCACGAACGTGCACGCCGGGCGCGCCCACGAAGAAGCCGACCATTCCGGTCGCGGCCCCGAGGCCGACGACCGCAGCACCCAGTAGCTCCAGCGGCGGCCCGGCCGCACCGGCCGGCCCGCCGAACGTCCGCCAGGGCGACCCCCCGCAGTGGCCACGACCGTCCCGACGACTACCGAAGCACCCGCCCCAGATACGCCGCCGTAGCGCTCCCTTCCGCCCGCGCCACCTCCGCCGGCACCCCCGCCGCCACGATCCGCCCGCCTTCGTCGCCGCCGCCCGGCCCCAGGTCGATCACCCAGTCCGCGCCCGCGACGACCGCCATGTCGTGCTCGACGACGATCACGGTGTGCCCGGCGTCGACGAGGCCGTGCAGCTCGCGCATCAGGACCTCGACGTCGGCCGGATGGAGACCGGCCGTCGGCTCGTCGAGGAGGTAGAGGGTGTGGCCGCGCCGGGCGCGCTGCAACTCGCTCGCCAGCTTGATCCGTTGGGCCTCGCCGCCGGACAGCTCGGTCGCGGGCTGCCCGAGACGCAGATAGCCGAGGCCGACGTCGAGCAGCGTCGTCAGACTGCGCGCCACCGCCGGAGTGTCCGCGAAGAAGTCGGCCGCCGACTCCACCGTGAGGTCCAGCACCTGTGCGATGTTCCGCCCCCGGTACGTCACTTCGAGCGTCTCGGGGTTGTAGCGCGCCCCGCCGCAGTCCGGGCACGGCGTGTAGGTGCTCGGCAGGAACAGCAGCTCGACGGTCACGTACCCCTCGCCCTGGCAGGTCTCGCAGCGCCCTCCCGCGACGTTGAAGGAGAAACGGCCGACGCCGTAACTCCGCGAGCGGGCCTCGTCGGTGGCCGCGAACACCTTGCGCACCACGTCGAAGAGGCCCGTGTAGGTCGCCAGATTGGAGCGCGGGGTGCGTCCGATGGGCTTCTGGTCGACCGAGACGAGCCGCCGCACGCCCGGCAGGTCCTCGGTGATCTGCCCGATCAGCGTGGACTTCCCGGATCCCGAGACGCCGGTGATCGCGGTGAACACCCCGAGCGGGAACTCGGCGGTCACCGCGCGCAGGTTGTGCCGGGTGACCGGGCCGACCCGCAGCCGGCCGCGTGCCGGGCGGACCTCCCGTACGGGCGCGGGGGAGCGGTCGAAGAGGAAGCGGGCCGTGGCCGACTCGGCGACTCCGGCCAGCTCGGCCACGGGCCCGCTGTGCAGCACCCGCCCGCCGTGCTCACCGGCCCGCGGCCCGACGTCCACGAGCCAGTCGGCGCCGCGCATGACGTCGAGGTGGTGCTCGACCACGAACACCGAGTTCCCCGCCGCCTTCAGCCGCGCCAGCACCGTCAGCAGCGCCTCGGTGTCCGCCGGGTGCAGTCCGGCGGACGGTTCGTCGAGGACGTACACCACCCCGAACAGCCCGGACCGCAGCTGGGTCGCGAGGCGCAGCCGCTGGAGTTCGCCCGCCGAGAGGGTGGGCGTCGCGCGGTCGAGGCCCAGGTAGCCGAGGCCGAGTTCGACGACCGGCGCGATACGGGACTTGAGATCGGCGGTGAGGACGCGGGCGGCCTCCGACGTGCCGGCGTCGAGGATCGCGGCCAGCTCCACCAGGGGCAGGGCGGCCAGCTCGGCGATCGTACGGCCCGCGAAGGTCACCGCCAGCGCCTCGGGGCGCAGCCTGCTGCCCCCGCAGACCGGGCAAGGAGCGCTGGTGAGGAAGCGTTCCGCCCGGACGCGCAGCGTCGGGCTCTTGGAGTCCGCGAACGTCTTCATGACGTACCGCCGGGCGCTCATGTACGTGCCCTGGTACGGCCGTTGGATGCGATCCGCCTCCCGGACCGGATGCACGGTGACGACCGGCTGCTCGTCCGTGAACAGGATCCACTCCCGCTGCTCGGCGGGCAGGTCGCGCCACGGGCGGTCCACGTCGTAGCCCAGCGCGTCGAGGATGTCCCGCAGGTTCTTGCCCTGCCAGGCTCCCGGCCACGCGGCGATCGCACCCTCGCGGATCGACAGCGACGGATCGGGTACCAGCGACTCCTCGGTCGTACGGTGGACTCGCCCGAGTCCATGGCACTCCGGGCACGCTCCGACCGCCGTGTTGGGGGAGAAGGAGTCCGAGTCGAGCCGCTCGGCGCCCGGCGGGTACTCGCCGGCCCGGGAGAACAGCATCCGCAGGGAGTTGGAGAGGTTGGTGACCGTGCCGACGGACGAGCGGGACGTCGGCGCCGAGCGGCGCTGCTGCAGCGAGACCGCGGGCGGCAGACCGGTGATCTCGCCCACCTTCGGTGCCCCCACCTGGTGGATCAGCCGGCGAGCGTACGGCGCGACCGACTCGAAGTACCGCCGCTGTGCCTCCGCGTAGATCGTGCCGAACGCCAGCGACGACTTCCCCGAACCGGACACGCCGGTGAACACTGCCAGCACGTCCCGCGGGACGTCGACGTCCACGCCCTTGAGGTTGTGCTCACGGGCGCCGCGCACGCGGACGTACGGGTCGTGCGGACCGGACATGGTGGAACTCCGTACGAGGTTGCGCCTGGCTGCGTAAGGACAAACGCCGCGATCCTATGCGAGCGGGACGCCGGTGGTGATCCGGGCCAGTCGGCGGTAGGAGTCCAGCAGGGCCTCGCGGTCGTACGTGCTGGTCGTCACCAGCACCTCCTGGGCTCCCGTCTCCTTCAGCACGGTCTCCAGCTCGTGGGCGACCTGTTCCTCGGTGCCGGCGACGTGCCCCTCGAGCCCCGACTCGTAGAGGCCGCGCTCCTTGGCGCTCATCGTCAGCGCCTCCACGCGCTCGGCCGGCGGCAGAGGAGGGAAGGTGCCGTGCGTGCGCGAGTACGCCATCGACCAGGCCTCGGGGACCAGCAGCCGCCGGGCCTCCTCGGGCGTGGCGGCCACCGCGATCGTGCCGGAGATGACGACGTGGGGCTCCGGCGCCCACGAGGAGGGGCGGAAGTGGGTGCGGTAGTGGTCGATGCCGCGTCGCATCTTCTCGCGGTTGCGCAGGTCGCCGATGACCATCGGCAGCCCGGCGCGCGCGGCGATCGTCGCGCCCTCGCCCATCGCCAGCACGAACGGCGGCACGGTCAGACCCTCCGCGGGGCGCGCGTGCACGCCCGTCGGGGAGGTGCCCCGGAACCAGCCGAGCAGCTCCTCCAGCTGCCCCGCGAAGTCCTCGGCGACGTCCTTGTCGCGCCCGAGCGCCTTGCGCACCCCGTCCGTGAAGCCCACCGAGCGGCCGAGCCCCATGTCGATCCGCCCGGGGAAGAGGGACTCCAGCACGCCGAACTGCTCAGCCACGACGAGGGGTTGGTGGTTGGGCAGCATGACGCCGCCGGTGCCGACCCGGATCGTCCGCGTCGCGGCGGCCACGGCGGCGGCCAGCACGGTCGGCGCCGAACCGGCGACCCCGGGCACCCCGTGGTGCTCCGACACCCAGAAGCGGTGATAGCCGAGCCCCTCCAGCTCCCGCGCCAGCCGCACGGTGTCGCGCAGCGCCTCGGCGTCCGTGCGGCCCTCCCGGGTCCGGGAGCGGTCGAGAACGGAGAAGCGGGTGCCGGCGATCAGGGAGCTCACACGGGGTGCAACGCCTGGAGGGCGGTGACATTCCCGCCGTCGGTGTCCGCCGGTCCTCGGAAAACCGGATGACCACGACGTCGCAGGTCATCACAATGGAGCACGTCTCAGCGGCGGCCGCACGTCCGCACAGCCACATACCCCGAAAGGCGGCCGACCGTGACCGTCCCGAACATCCTGCTGTCCGGCATCGTCGGTTCCACCGCGTACGGCCTCGCCCACGCCGGTTCCGACGTCGACCGGCTCGGCCTCTTCGCCGCGCCCACCGTCGAGCTGCACGGCCTGCGAGGGCCGAAGGAGTCCCACGTCACCACCGCACCGGACCGCACCCTGCACGAGGCCGCCAAGTGGTGCCGGCTCGCCCTGGGCGGCAACCCGACGGCCATGGAGCTGGTGTGGCTCCCGGACGACCTGTACGAGGTCCGCACCCCTCTCGGTGAGGAACTGATAGGCATCCGCACGTCGTTCCTGAGTGCCAAGCGCGTCCGGGACGCCTACCTCGGCTACGCCACCCAGCAGTTCCGGCGGCTGGAGGGCCGCGGCGACGGCTCGTTCCCCGCGGACAGCCGCAGGCGCACCGCGAAGCACGCCCGGCATCTGAAGCGGCTGTGTCACCAGGGTCTGGTGCTGTACACCACCGGCCGACTGGAGATCCGCGTCGAGGACCCCGAGGAGTACCACGCCTTCGGCGAGCGCGTCGCCGCCGACCCGTCGGCCGCGCTTCCCCTGCTCAGGCACTACGAGGCGGCCTTCGACGAGACGCCCACCGTGCTGCCCGAGCAGCCCGGGGAGGCGGCCGTCGAGGCGTGGCTGCGCAAAGTACGCGGCCGCCTCTACACCTCGGAGTGGTCGCAGGCCTCGTCGATGCCGTAGGTGTCCCAGGCGGGGAACGGATCGGCCTGGGGTGCGGGCTCGTCCGGGCGCAGGAGGCAGCCGGTGAGGGCGGCTTGGAGTGCGTCGGCGTCCAACCCGGTGCCGATGAAGACCAGTTCCTGTGCGTGCGGGGCGTCGTGGTCGCGGGCGGCGGAGGGCTCGAACCGGGCCACCGAGCCGGCCTGCGACCACAGGCCCGTGACCTGCGGGCGGCTGGACAGGGTGAAGAACCCCTTCGACCTCAGAATCCTCCCGTACTTGCCGCTGTCCAGCTCCTCGACCACGAAGTCCCACAACCGGGTGGGGTGGAAGGGGAGTTCGGAACGGAACACGGTGGAGGACACTCCGTACTCCTCGGTCTCCGGCACGTGCTCGCCGTTGAGCTCGCGCACCCAGCCCGGCGCCTGCTGGGCCCGCTCCAAGTCGAACAGGCCGGTGCCCAGGACCTCCCCCAGGTCGACCCGCCCGTCCGTGGCCGGGACGATCCGGGCGACCGGGTTGAGGCGGCCGAGCGCCGCCCTGAGCCGGGCCGCGGACTCCTCGTCGACGAGGTCGAGCTTGTTGAGCACGATGACGTCGGCGAACTCGACCTGATCCACCAGCAGGTCGCTGACCGTGCGCTCGTCGTCCTCGAAGGGGGCGAGTCCGCGCTCGGCGAGTTCGTCGCCGTTCGCCAGCTCAGGCAGGAAGCCCGCCGCGTCCACGACCGTGACCATCGTGTCCAGGCGGGCGACCTCCCCGAGGGTGGCGCCGTCGTCGCGGGCGAAGGCGAAGGTGGCCGCCACCGGCAGGGGTTCGGAGATCCCGCTGGACTCGATCAGCAGGTGGTCGAAGCGGCCCTCGCGGGCCAGCCGGTCGACCTCCTCCAGCAGGTCGTCGCGCAGGGTGCAGCAGATGCAGCCGTTGGTCATCTCGACCAGGCGTTCCTCGGTCCGCGAGAGCGCCGCCTGACCGCCGCGCACCAGGGCCGCGTCGATGTTGACCTCGCTCATGTCGTTCACGATGACCGCGACGCGCAGGCCCTGACGATTGGTGAGCACGTGGTTGAGGAGCGTGGTCTTGCCCGCGCCGAGGAACCCGGACAGCACGGTGACGGGCAGCAGGTCGTACGACACCGGCGCTCAGCCCTCGGGGCGCAGCAGCCCGCGCTCGTACGCCTTGACCAGGTTCTGCGGTACGAGGTGACGTACGCCGTCGATCGTGACGGGCACCAGCGTCGGCGTGGCGGCCTTCCACTGCGCGCGGCGGTGGCGGGTGTTGCTACGGGACATCTTCCGCTTGGGTACGGCCATGACGGTCCTCCTCGATGGGGTGAGCACCGAGACGCTACATGAAAATGGATCCCATTAACAATTGCGGGATGTCAGCGCCGGGACCGCACGCGCGCGTCCCGCGGCGGCCGGATGAACTGCATCTCCAGCGTGGCCGGCGGCTCGGCGACGCCGGGCCCGCCCGCGGCGGCCCACCGCACGACCTCCTCGGTGCTGTCGTCGTCCATGACGAACCCGATCCACACGGCCCGCCCCCCGGCCCGGCGTCCGGCGGCCGAGGGGCGGACCACGATCACGTTGGCCTGGTCGCAGGGGCCCAGACAGTCGGTCGTACGCACCTGGAAACCGTGCTCGGCCGCACCGGCACGCAGCAGCTCCAACTGCCATGCCGGGTCGGTGCCGGGCTGCTTGCGGGCGTTTCCGCAGCAGCAGCCCCGGCAGACGACGAGGGTGCAGGAACCGGATCCGGAGCCGGTCAGGCGCGTACGGGGCGTCGAAGGCATGGGACAAGCATGCGGCCCTCGGTGATCACCCGGTGTCGCCGGGGTGCCCTTCGCGTCAGAACCGCGCCCCGATGGCCGCCCCGCTCCGCGGGACGAGGAACGACGGTGCAGACGGCAGGGAACCGTCCGCCGCCCGCGCGCCCGTGAGGGGAGCCGGGTCCGTGCTCAGGACCGAGGCCGCGTTCCAGGTGCCGCCCAGGTTCCAGGAGTTGCCGCTGGACACGGTCGCCGGACCGAGCGCCACGGCACGTGCGTCGGCCACGGACAGGTTGGCGGTGAGGACGGCCTTGCCGCCGGAGACGTCGACGTCGAAGCCCGTACCCGCGTTCCCATACGTGGAGTTACGGGTCAGGGCGAGGGCGCCGGCGTTGCTGTTGTCCGTGATGCCGTGCGCCGCGTTCTTGAAGGCCACGCTGTTGCGGAGGGTGTGGGCCACCGCCGGGGCCGGGCTGCCGCCGCCGAGCTTGAAGCCGTTCCCGTCGCCCGCGAAGTCCGGGAAGCCCCAGCGGTTGTAGCCGTTGCCGTACGCGACCGTGTTCTCGACCACGACCGGCGAGGTGAACTTCCAGTTGTCGAAGCCGTCGTCGACGTTGTTCCACAGCCGGGCGCCCCGCACCACGTTGCCCGTCCCGCTGCCCTCCTTGACGGCGAGACCGTCCGCGCTCTCCCCGTTCTTGCGCGGGTCGCGGTTGCCGTAACTGTCCAGGTTCAGGATCTGGTTGTTGCTGGAGGCGCCCTGGAGCTGGAAACCGGACTCGTAGTTGTCGTGGGTCTTCAGGCGCGCGAACACATTGCCGTTGCAGCCGTCGCAGTACACGCCGTACGGGCCGTTCACGATCTCCAGGTCAGAGATCCGCCAGTACGACGCCTCCTGGTGGATCGCCCCGCGATCGGCGCGGGCGATGCTGCCGCCGACGGGGGTGTGGCTCGCGGGCAGCTGATCGCCGTCGATGACGACCCGCTCGCCCTGGTAGGTGCCCAGGGTGATGGGCAGGGACGCGGTGCCCGAGGTGCTGATGGTGATGTTGTCGGTGAGGGCGTAGGTGCCGCCGCGTACGGCGATGGTGTCGCCGGGCTTGGCCAGGTCGACGGCCCGCTGGATCGTACGCAGCGGCTGGGCGAGGGTCCCCGGCGCGGAGTCGCTGCCGTTCGTGGCCACGATCAGCGTCGCCGCGGCGGCGGATGCCTCGCCCACCGGCCCTAATCCCGTCAGCAGTGCCGCGCTCACCAGTGCCGACGTCCAGACAGACGTGTTGCGCATGGGGTCTCCCGCCTTTGCCGTGCATGCCATGTCGCACAGCAGTGGCCGCCCGCAGCGCGAAGGTTGCCGGGTGGCGGGGTCCGTTTAGGGTGGGCGGTGTGACCGACAGCAGCAAACGCCCGCTCGCCGTGTTCGACCTGGACAACACCCTCGCCGACACGGCCCACCGGCAGCGGTTCCTGGAGAGCAAACCCCGCGACTGGGACGCCTTCTTCGCGGCCGCGCCACAGGATCCGCCGATCGACGAGGGCATCGCCCTGGTTCTGGAGAGCGCGCGGGAGTGTGAGGTCGTCTATCTCACCGGGCGGCCCGAGCGCTGCCGGCGCGACACGCTCGCATGGCTCGCCGCGCACGGGCTGCCCGAGGGGCGGGTCTACATGCGGCGCAACGACGACCGCCGGCCCGCCCGGCGCACCAAGCTGGAGATCCTCGGCCGGCTCGCCCGCACCCGCGAGATCCGGGTGCTCGTGGACGACGACGAGCTGGTGTGCCAGGACGCCGAACGGGCGGGATTCACCGTCGTACGGGCACGCTGGGCGGCCGACTCGGCCGCGCTGAAGGTGGCGCAGGAGGGGGAGGGGCGGACCTGAGGCCCCGACAGGACACCGGAGCCGTCAGTCCTGCTCCTCCAGGCGGAAGCCGACCTTCAGGCCGACCTGCCAGTGCGCGACCTGCCCGTCCTCGATCTGGCCCCGCACCTGGGTGATCTCGAACCAGTCGAGGTTGCGGAGGGTCTGCGAGGCACGGGAGATACCGTTGCGGACGGCCTGGTCGACGCCCTCGGGCGAGGTACCGACGATCTCCGTGACCCGATAGGTGTGGTTCGACATGCGGGGCTCCTCTCCGCGGTGACGGCGGTGTCACCTGTTACGGGCGCGTCCGGGTGCGTCTGGGCGCGCGTCATTCCACCGTGCCCCAAGCCGTGGCGGAGCGCGAGACGGCCCGTGGCACGCTGTCACCGCGCCACGTTCAGCGACAGCGCGAACCGGCCCTCGCGGTCGGTCCACCAGTGGGTGAGATCCGGGCCCGCCGCGGACAGTTCGGCGCGCACGCCTTCCTGGCGGAACTTGGCCGAGACCTCGGTGCGCAGCTCCTCGCCCGCCGCGAAGTCGACCGCCAGGTCGAGCGCGGGGATCTTCACGGTCTGTGCCGTACGGGAGCGCAGCCGCATCTCGATCCACTCGTTCTCGGCGTCCCACGGGGCCACGTGGTCGAAGGCCACCGGATCGAAGTCGGCGCCCAGCTCGCGGTCGACGACGCTCAGGACGTTCTTGTTGAACGCGGCCGTCACCCCCGCCTCGTCGTCGTAGGCCCTGACCAGTACCTTCTCGTCCTTGACCAGGTCCGTGCCGAGCAGCAGCGCGTCACCGGGGGAGAGCAGGGCACGGACCGAGGCGAGGAACGCGGCCCGCTCGACGGGCAGCAGGTTGCCGATCGTGCCGCCGAGGAACGCCAGCAGCCGTGGGCCGGGCGTGTCCGGCAGGGCCAGCCGCGCGGTGAAGTCGGCGATGAGGGCGTGGACCCGGAGGGCGGGGCGCTCGGCGATGAGCGCGTGCCCTGCCTGGGTGAGCGCGCTCTCGCTGACGTCGACCGGAACGTACGTGTTCAGGTCGACGAGGGCGTCGATGAGGTGGCGGGTCTTGTCGGATTATGCGGGCGCGGACATGTCCGCGTGTACGTGCAGCATGACGGTATCAGCGATCACCACGGAGTCGGGGTGCGGTTATGGCGAGTTCTCCGTTGATGAACTGGTCGATCTCGCCCGGCACGGTGTCGTTGGTGAGGAAGCGCCACACCCTCGCGTCACGGTGCTCCTGGAGACAGCCCTCCAAGTCACCGCGGATCTTCGCCTTGGTTTTGTCGATCCGCGCGCAGCGTGTGGCGTGCGCCGCGAAGAACACCCGAGCCTTCGGACAGTAGCCGTCGTTCTTGGTGTCGCCCTTCGGCCCGGCCGCCCGAACGGGTTGGTAGTCGCCGGGGTACAGCTCCAGGCCGAGCCGATCCATGCAGTCCTGGAAAGCGTTGCCCTCAAGCCGAAGGAGCTGGCCCTCCACGAGCTTCCGCAGCGATTTCTGGTCCACGGTAGCCATTACCTGTAGATCGTGATCTCGATGGTGAGTGGCGCCTCTCCGCCTACCCGAGTTCACCGAGACGGAGGGCGTCCCTTATCTCGCTGAGCTTCGCGGTTGTCGCCGGGGTCCGTTCCTTCGCCTGTTCGCCGAGACGGAGGGCGTCCTCAATCTCGCTGAGCTTCGCGGAGGACAAGACGCCCGCCCGCTCGATCAGGTCGCCCTGGGACACGGTGGTCAGCCACGTGCAGGGGGTAAAGCCCGGGCGCGGGAACGCGAACCGCAGCACGCCTTCAAAGGGCAGTCCTTCCATGGCACCTACTTGCACTTCGACGCCCAGACCGCTGATGTCGACGCCCGCAGGAGTGACGACCTGCATCGCCCGGATCCTGGACGCGTCGTCTGCCGCCAGCAGTACGACCAGCCGCCGCTCGTCGAACTCCACCCACCAGACTTCGCCACGTTGCACATGTCCTCCTGACTCAGGACGGCAGGCGGAACTGCGCGACCCTGACGCGTTGTGGAGAGGGGTGCGGCCACCGTTGATCATCGTGAGTTGTGTGGACTGACGAAGAGACGGTGGCCGCAGGTCACAGCATAGAACCCGCCCGTTGGCGGGAGGCGTTCGAGGGCCTGATGGACCGGATCGCGCGGCGCTTCGCCCGGGTCGAACCCCGGCGCAGGGCGGCGCGGTTGGTGCTCGGTCTATTGGCCGACCTGCCGCGCAAGAACTGCTGGACCATCGCCGAGTGGGCTGGCGAGACCACTCCGGACGGCATGCAGCACCTGTTGGGCAGGGCCAAGTGGGATGCCGATCAGGTCCGCGACGACGTGTGCGGCTACGTGGTGGAGCACCTGCACGACGACCGGGCGGTGCTGGTCGTCGACGAGACCGGCGATGTGAAGAAGGGCACTGGCACGGTCGGCGTCCAGCGCCAATACACCGGTACTGCCGGGGCCCGTATTTCAATAAGTGCTCGGCAGAGGGGTGTTGGTGGGAGTCTGAGATATGACTTCGTGTCTGTCAGGCCGCGTTGCCGCTCGTGCTCTGCGGGCCAAGTTCGATCAGATCCTGCCGCACTTCGATGAGCGCCGCCGTCGGTTGTACCTGGCCAGTGAGGCGACGGCCCTCGGCCGTGGCGGGATCGTTCGGGTCGCCGCCGCCTCCGGCACCAGCACTGCAACCATCGCGCGAGGCATGGCCGAGTTGGACGGTTGCTCTTCACTGACCCTGTGGGTCCGGGCTCCAGGTGCGGGTCGCAAGCGGCTGACAGACACCGATTCTGGTCTGCTGCCCGCGCTGGAGTCGCTGATCGAGCCGCACACCCGAGGCGACCCCGTCTCCCCGTTGCGGTGGACCACGCTGTCGTTACGTGCCCTGGCGTCGACCCTCACCGCACAGGGCCACCCGGTCAGCGCTTCAACCGTCGGACACCTGCTGCACACCCTGGGCTACAGCCTGCAGGAAACCGCGAAGACAACAGAGGGCATCAGCCATCCGGACCGCGATGCCCAGTTCACCCACCTGAATGCCACCGCCGCCGCGTTCCTCAACGATGCCCAGCCAGTGATCAGCGTCGACACCAAGGCCAAGGAATGGCTCGGCAACCGGGACCGGCCCGGTCGCACCTGGCGGCCGGGCAAGAACGCGATCAAGGTGGACTGCCACACGTTCACCACCAACGACCAGCCCATGGCGATCCCCTACGGGATCTACGACATTGCCAACAACAGCGGATGGGTCAACGTCGGCACCGACCACGACACCGCCCAGTTCGCGGTGGAGTCCATCCGACGCTGGTGGCAGCACCGCGGACGGGCGGACCACCCGAATGCCGGCAGACTCCTGATCACCGCCGACTCCGGCGGCTCCAACGACCCCCGGCCGCTGGACCTGGAAAAGCAACCTTGCCACCTTCGCACGAGAGAGCGGCCTGGAGATCACGGTCTGTCACCTACCGCCGGGGACTTCGAAGTGGAACAAGATAGAGCACCGGATGTTCTGTCACATCACCGCGAACTGGCGGGGGCGGCCGCTGACCAGCTACCAGGTCGTCCTCGAGACCATCGCCGCCACGACAACGAAGACCGGCCTGAGCATCGGGGCCGAACTGGACACAGGCAGCTACGACCTCGGCATCAGCGTCACACCCGCCGAGTTCCACGCCCTTCCGATCACACCCCACACCTTCCACGGTGACTGGAACTACACACTGTCTCCCGTTCCACCGCGAGCGCCAGACGCGCCGGCCACGACACACCGGACCGACCCGGCCCTGACCGCGGTGCTCACCGATCCGGCCCTGACCGGCATGTCACGAAGCGCCTTCGAGTATTTGGTGGCGGTCTCGGAGCCTTTCTGGGACGCCTTGGCCGAGGCAGCATTCCAGCGACGCTTCCACCGCCCGCGCAGCTACCGCCACCCACAGACCAGCAGCGTGGACCACACCCACCGGCTTCTGGCAGCAATCCTCCGCCGCCGCAGAGCGGTGACCATGACGTTCCTGGCCCAACTACTGGGCGTCAACCGCACCAACCTGTCCATCCAGTACCAGGACGCAAAACGGCTCCTGGGCCTGCACCGGATCCTCGTCACGCCGATACCAGGATCGCCCGCCCGGCAGGCGCTGGCCCGCATGTGGTCCGGATCTTGGGCGAGGCTTGGGCGGTGGGGCTTGGCTACGGCAATCACGGTGCTTGCTGGTCCTGGGCCCTTGTCGTATACATGCGCCTGCCCCCTGGGTGGTCGCCTGCTGGCCCGCCCGTGAGGCTGCGGCCATGAGCACCTGCGGCGCCTTGTACGCCCACACCGCCCTGGGCATCGGCTACTACCACGAGTACACGGATTGTGGAGGCGAGGGTGGGTCGAGCTGACGACATCCGTACCGCGGCGCTGGAGCTGTTCACGCGCCTCGGCTACGAAGCGACCACGATGGCCGACATCGGCCGCGGTGTGGGCATCCGCGGTCCGAGTTTGTACAAGCACGTCACGTCCAAGCAGGACGTGCTGGCCCAGATCATGATCGGCACGATGGAGGACCTACTCGCCGCGCACCGCGCAGCCGTCGCCAGTAGCGACGGACCGGTGTCCCTCCTTCGCCGCGCCACCGAGGCGCATCTGCGCTACCACGCCCGGCACCGGCTCGAGGCCTTCGTCGTAAACCGTGAGATCCGCTCTCTCGTCGAGCCGCACCGAAGCCGGGTGCTGGCCCTGCGCGCGGAGTACGAAGCCGGCTTCCGCTCGATCGTCGAGGCGGGCGTCAAGGAGGGGTGCTTCACCGTCGCCTCCCCCCGGTTGGTCTCCTATGCCGTTCTCGACCTCGGCATTGGGGATCGCGGCCTGGTACCGCGAGGACGGCGAACTCACCGAGGACACGATCGTCTGGTAGTACGGCGACTTCGCCCTGCGCCTCGTGGGCGTGAGCCCTGACAACTAGTCACTTCAGACCGAGTGCTGCCGCGCTGTAGATCACCGTGGTGGGGTTCAGCCGGGTGGGGTGCGACTCGAGCATGTGCTCGACGAACTGCGCAGCGGTCGGCTCTCCTTCGAGAACGCGGTCCGCGTCCTTGATGTAGGCGATCGTGTCGGCGAGTACCCGGGCGTTGTCCGGCGCGTCCGGGCGCTGGTGGGCGGCCACGACGATGTCCGGCTTCAGGTCCTGGATCTCGGACAACGTCTGGATCCACGCCAGCCGCTTCTGGTGATCGCTGGTGACGAGCGTGGGGTGGACATCGTTGTACGCGATGTCTCCGACCATGATGGCGGAGAGGCTGGGAACGTACACGTACGAGGAGTCGTCGACGTCGGACCGGCCGGTTGCCACGGCGAGCACCTCGTGACCTTCCAGGTCGAGGCGGTGGTCCGTGAGGGCCTCCGGCACGATGACGGTCGAGCCGATCCGGTCGACGAACAGCCGGCCGTACAGCTTGAGGTCATGTCCGGATTCGGCTTCCGCCTCGATGAGGCGCACCGTCGCCTCGGTGGCTACCACGCGGGCCTGGGGGAACCGGTCGAGCAGCGTCGACGCGCCGAGGAAATGGTCGAAGTGGCCATGGGTGATGTAGATGGTGGTGAGTTCCTTGCCGCTGGCTTCGATCCAGTCCGCCAGCTTCTGTGCGTCCTCCACGGTGGGCACCGTGTCGACGAGAATGGCTTCCCGCTCACCGGCGATGAGGGTCGCCGCCGTCGGTGGCCAGGTCCAGCCACCGTCGGGCGGAGCCACAGGCAGAGGGGCGTGCACCGGACGTGCAGGCGCAGTGAAGACGCTCAGGGTCAGCTGGTCGGTCATGTCTTTGGTTCTCCGATAGTTAATTTTTTACCTGTAGGTACAGAATGAGGGTGTGCCTGTGCCGTCCTCTGGGCGGAAGCCCTCGGGGAAAGCGATCAGAGAAGGTCGACGGTCGCGTCGACCACCCGGCGCAGGCGGTCGGGGCCCGGCTCGATGCGGGCCAGGACGTTCATGCCGGTGACCGTGTTCAGCAGCATGCTGGCCAGGGCGGCGGCGTCATGGCCGGGAGGGAACTCCCCGGCGCGCTGACCTTCCTCGAACAGTGCCTGGACTGCGTTTTCGATGCGGTCGAACAGGTTTCTCACCTGCGCCGCCACGGCTTCGTCCGCGCGCCCGAACTCCACCGCGCTGTTCGTCGCCAGGCAGCCCCGGCGGTCCGGACCGGTGAAGTACGAGTCGACGAGGAAGTGCAGCGCCGTGCGCAGTCGCTCCTTCGCCGGCCCGGGGCCCTCCAGGCGCGTGGTCACGGCTGCCAGCCGCAGGTCCAGGTAGCGGCGCAGTGCCAGGTCGAACAACTGGCGTTTGCCGCCGAAGGCGTTGTACAGACTGCCCTTGCCGATCTGCAGGCTGTCGACCAGTTGCTGAGGGGTCGTGGCGCCGTAACCCTGGCGCCAGAACACTGTCATCGCCTGCTCGATCGCCGCATCCGGATCGAAGTTCTTGGGCCTTGCCATGGAGGTACTGTAGCAGCCATTCTTGACCTAGAGGTACATAATGGCGCCCACTTCGAAGCGCGCAGGTGCTGGCGGGCAGTGGTGCTGACTGTCGCGGGCGTCGCGGCCGACCCTGTGCACCGTGATCGCCGAGTCGTGTTGTCGAAGCTATACATTTCCAATAGTCGCTGCTAGCGTCTTCGGCCATGGCGAAGGAGTCATACGGTGGGCTGCGTTCCGTGGTCGCATGAAGCGCACACGGCATCGGTCCAGCAGGTGCTCGTGAGCCGCATGAGCACCGGTCGCCGGAACGGCGGCCAGTCGCTGCGGAGTTGGTCCCGCCGGTCGAACCCGAGCCGGTCCGAAGGTTTGGCCGTCCATGCTGCCCGCGCGTGGCCGTCCATCCTGAGCCGCCCGAGCCGACGGTCACGCGGCTGACGTCGAAGACCTCGTTCGCGAGGTCGCCGCGCAGCTGATGCAGGTCCGTTAGGCGGGAAGCGGCGTCCCCTCGCCCCGCGATCAATGGCGCCCGAAGCGCGTTCCCCTGTGTGGGCGCGACTGGACGGCTGCTGAAATCCTTTGCGAAAGGAATCCGTGACATGTCTGACAGTCAGACCGAGGCCACTCGTGCCGAGGTGACGCACTGGTTCTTCGAGGACTACCTGCCGCGCTGGGTCGCCGTGGCCGCGGGCACGTCCGAGGAGGGGCACGAGTTCGTCCTCGACTTCTGGGGCGCCCCGTTGCACGTCACCGCCCTGGACCAGTCGTTCTGGTGCCTCGACGACGCGAGCGTGCTCGCCTTCCTGGAGATGAATTACGCGCCTCTGCGGGAGGCGGGATACAGCCATACCGCGGTGCCGGACCGGCTGGTGTCCGTCTACAACACCGTCGGTGCCACGATCGAGGTGATCTGGTCGCGACGCCGTGCCGACGAGAGCGAGATCGAGCGTTGGGCGGTGCACTTCAGCGTGGCCAAGTCCGACAAGGGCTGGCGTGTGGTCGGAATCCACACGGTAGCCACGGACAAGGACAGGCTCGCCGACGTCTGGCCCGCCGGATCCGCCCTGGAAGAGGCGAACCGTGGCTGAGAAGGTCTATCCGCCACTGGTCATGCCCGAGGGCGTCGGCCGGCAGAAGGTCACGGTGTGGAGCGACGGCATGGCGCTCGACGCGGATGTGTACCGACCGACGAACCTCGCGCCCGACGCGGCCCTCCCCGCCGTCGTGCTGTGTCACGGCTGGGGCGGCAGCAAACTCACCGCGGAACGCTACGCGGCACTGTTCGCCTCCGCCGGCATGATCACCCTGACCTTCACCCAGGGCAGCTGGTACGACTCGGGATCCCCGCTGCACCTGGTCGGCGACGCCCCTGACCCCGATGACGGCAACGTGGCGCGCGCCGACGTGCGGTTCATCCGCGAGCTGGTGGACCCGTTCGCCTGGGCGGCGAACACGCGCGCGGCCCTGGACTACATCGAAGGCGAGCCAGGCGTCGACCCCGCCCGCATCGGACTGTGGGGCACCAGCCTCGGCGGAGGCATCGCCGTGCACCAGGCCGCCAACAACCCCCGCGTGAAGGCGCTGGCCGTACAGGTGGCCGCCATCGCCCCACTGGGCGGCCCCCTCGCACAACTCGCCCGCAAGCGCGCGATCGACACCGCCCGCGGCGACACGGACCCGATTCCCCAGGGCATCGATCCGTGGCCGAACATGGCGGGAACGCCGCACCTGGCGAAGCTGTCGCACTTCAGCCCGCTCGCCCACGTCGACCGGCTGCGCATTCCCACACTGATCATCGACGCCGGCGACGAGGAGATGTACCCCATCGCCGACAACGGGGCCCGCGCGGCGGAAATTATCAAGAACACTCCCGACGGCGTCGTCGACTACCAGGTCATCCCCGGCATCGACCACTACGGCATCTACTTCGACGGCTACGAGCCCGGCAGCCGGGCCGCCCTCGACTGGTGGAAGCGGCACCTGTGAAAACACCACACGCGCTCACCGTGCCCACCACCCTGGGTCCGCTTCACGTGCAGGACGCCGGCCCCGCCGACGGCCCCGTGGCTCTGCTGTGGCCGAGCCTCTACAGCGACGGCGACACCAGCTGGGGCGCACAGCTCGACGGCCTGCACGCTCTCGGATGGCGGACACTGCTGGTCGACCCCCCGGGCACCGGCGGCAGCGCGCCGGCCTCGCGGCGCTTCACCATGGAGGAGTGCGGTGAGGCCGCGTTGCGGGTGCTCGACGACGCAGGCGTCGACCAGGCGGTCTTCTTCGGGCTGTCGTGGGGCGGCATCGTGGCGCTGCGGGTCGCGCTCACCGCGCCACGCCGTGTGACCGCCCTGGTCCTGTCCAACACCACCGCCCGGGGTGTGGGCCTGCGCGAACGCCTCCAGGTCCGTGTGACCTCCCTTCTCACCCGGATAGGGGTTCCGGGTGGCCTGGGCCGGCTGGTCGTGGCCGGGATGCTCAGCGACCATTCCCGCCGTCACGACGCCGGGTTGGCCTCCGAACTCGCCGCGACGGTCGACAGCCTCGACCGCGCGGGGCTGGCCCGTGCCGCGCGGTCGGTGCTGGGCGACCGCACCGACGTGGTCGGTGCCCTGCACCGGATCACCGCCCCCACCCTGGTGATCGTCGGCGCCGAGGACAAGGCGCTGCCGCAAGCCCCGCACTCCGACGATCTGGCCGAACGCATCGTCGGCGCCCGACTGGAGGTGCTGCCGCGCGTCGCGCACCTGTCTCCCCGTGAGGAGCCCGCCAAGGTGGCGAACCTGATCAAGCAATTCCTCGCGCCACTGGGATAGCGCCGCCGAGAAGTTGTCGGGCCCGCGTCCGGCCTTGCCCCGGCCACGGTCGGCCGCATGTCCGGTGATGCCTCGCTCTCGCCGGAACCGGCGCCCGGACGTCGTCCCATCGGCCGTCTCGCCTCCCGAGCCTGACCGCCCTCGTACGGCACACCGCCGTACGGCACCGAAAGGAACACCACGCATGGCTGAGTTGACCTATGACGTGTACGTCTGTGACGGGGTGCCGCGCGCCCGCCGCGAGCGGTTGCCGGGCGGTGGTGGGATCGTGTCGTCTCCGCTGGCTTCGACGCTGATCGTCGGGGAGCGGGATGCGGTGCTGGTGGACCCGCCGTTCACCCGCGAGCAGACGCAGGCGGTCGGTGACTGGGTGGAGCGCTCAGGCAGGCGCCTGGCCTACATCTACGCCACGCACGGCCACGGCGACCACTGGTTCGGCACCGGCCAGCTGCTGGAACGCTTCCCCGACGCGATCCCGTACGCAACCGAGGGCACCATCGGGATCATGCGCCGCAATGTCGAAGGACGCGCGCAGTTCTGGGACGCGGACTTCCCGGGCTTGATTCCGGACACCCCGCTCGTCTACCGGACCGTCCCCGCGGACGGGTTCGAGCTGGAGGGACACCGGATCGAGGCGGTCGAGGTCGGGCACACCGACACCGACGACACGACGGTGCTCCACGTCCCCTCGATCGGCCTGATCGTCGGAGGGGACGTCGTCTACAACGGCGTGCACCAGATGTTGCTGGAGACCCCGGGCGGCGGATTCGAGTCGTGGCTGGCCGCCCTCGACGTTCTGGACTCCCTCAACCCCCGCTCTGTCGTGGCCGGCCACAAGAACCGTGACCTGCCCGACGACCCGGCGATCATCGACGAGACTCGCCAGTACCTGCGCGACGCGCAGCGGCTGCTCGCCGAGAAGCCCACCCCGCAGCAGTTCTTCGACGAGATCACCGCCCGCTATCCCGACCGGCTCAACATCGGCCCCGTCTGGTACGGCGCGCACGGCCTCCTCGGAGTTCCCATGCCCGTGGTGGCCGAGGGCGAACTCGACCAGGCGAACGAGTAGGGGCGAGACAGTGACACGGCCCAGGACCGAAACATCTCCCGCAGGCTTCGACGTGTTCCGCAGCGCATTCGTCGAGTCCGCCGGCCTGGCCCTCACCGAGGTCACGGGCACGCGGGTGCGGGGCGAGATACAGCTGGGACCCGAGCATCACACCCCGTGGGGAGTGGTGCACGGCGGGGTCTACACCACCGCCGTGGAGTCCGCCGCCACCGTCGGCGCGTCCGCAGCGATAGCCGATCTCGGCCAGGTCGCCGTAGGGGTGGCCAACAACACCGACTTCCTCCGGCCGATCACCGCCGGGACGGTTCAGGTACTGGCCGAAGCGATCCAGCAGGGGCGCAGCCAGCAACTGTGGCAGGTGGCCGTCACCAGCGTCGACAACGGCAAGCTCATCGCCCGCGGCCAGCTGCGGCTGGCCAACGTTCCCGCCACCGGCCTCCTGAACACACTGGGGAAGCAGTCATGACCACCTCCTCTTCATCCTCCGCAACCCACGGCCGCAGTCCCGCCGGCCTGGACGTATCGGCGTCGTTCGCGACCACGCTGCACACACCCGAGCACATCCGGATCGCCGAGGAAGTCGGCTTCAAGCGTGCGTGGCTGTACGACACACCGCAGCAGAGCCCCGACGTGTGGATGACCCTGGCGCTGGCCGCCGAACGCACCCACCGCATCGGGCTCGGACCGGGTGTCCTCGTACCGGCACTGCGCCACCCGATGGTCAACGCCAGCGGGGCCGCGGCTCTCGAACGCCTGGCCCCCGGGCGGGTCGCGGTGGCGTTCGGCACCGGATACACGGGCCGTCGCGCGATGGGACAACAGCCCGTCTCGTGGGCGTACATGACCCGCTACGTCACGGCCTTCCGCGCGCTCCTGAGGGGCGAGACGGTCGAGTGGGAGGGCAGCCCGATGCGCATGCTGCACACCCCGGAATACCCGCGGGGCGCGCCGGACACCATCCCGGTCTACATCGCGGCGATCGGCCCGAAGGGCACGGCGATCGCCGAGTCACTCGGGGACGGTGTCTTCATCATGGGAATCGAAGGTGTGTCCGAAGAGGTGACGAAGAAGTTCGAGAGTGTCGTCTACGGCACCGCCGGGTCCGTGCTCGGTGACGGCGAGGATCTCGGCAGTGAGCGACTGCGCACTGCGGCGGGCCCGGCGCTGGCGCAGCTGTTCCACATCTCCTACGAACTCGGCGGCGAGGAAGCGGTCAAGGCGCTGCCCGGCGGGCTGGAATGGCTGGCCGTCGTGCTGGAGACACCGGAGGCCGAACGCCACCTCGCGGTCCACCACGGCCACCTGCTGCGTCTGAACGACGCCGATACCGCCGCTTGGAACGCCGGGGGTAACACGCTGGTCGGGCACACCCTCACCGGCACTGCGGGCGACGTCCTCGCCAGGGTGAAGGACCTCGCGGCGCAGGGGGTCACCGAGATCACGTACCAGCCCGCCGGCGACATCCGCCGTGAGCTCGAAGCCTTCGCCGACGCGGTGGGCCTGCGGCGATGAGTCCGGCGCGCACGTGCGTGGTATACGAGTCGTATAGTGAGGAGTTATCGAGCCGTACGATAGAGGGATGACAACTGCACGAACATACGGCCAGATGTGTCCGCTCGCCCGTTCCATGGACGTCCTCGGCGAACGGTGGACCTTTCTGATCGTGCGTGAGCTGCTGCTCGGGCCCAAGCGGTTCAAGGATCTCGCCGACACGCTCCCGGCCCTCGGGCCGAACCGTCTGACCGCGCGTCTTCGCAGTCTGGAGGCCGCCGACGTCGTTCGCCGGAGCACGCTTCCGCCGCCCGCCGGGGTGGCGGTGTACGAGCTCACCGAGAGGGGCGAAGGACTCCGTGAGCCGCTCATCGCGCTCGGCCGGTGGGGTCTGGGGCTTCCGCCGTCTCCGGAGATCGACACGGCGACGACCCGGGTGGACCTCATTGCCCTGAGTGTTTCGAGTGTTGTCACGCCGGACAAGCTCGCAGGTCTCAAGGAGATCTACGAGCTGCACGTGGGCAGAGAGACGTTCCATGTGGAGATCGCCGACGGCCGGATGTGGACGAGGAGCGGCCCATCACCTGTTCGCCCCGACCTTGAGATCCACTGTCGTACGCGGACCTTCCTCAAGCTGATTTTCGGCGGCACCCAAGTCACCGACGCGGTTCGGTCGGGCGATGTGCGAGTGGCCGTCGGAACGGACGAATTGGTCGAGCGTGCCTTCGACCTGATGTCCGGTACCGAGATCGATTACCCGGTGTACGTGGGGATGTAGCGGGGAGAGGTTCGCTCCGCGGGTGCCCACTGCTGCGTCCGCGGCGAGCGCGCCGGACCGTGTGGTCCGGCACCGGCCGCGGGCGGTCCCCATGACCCCCGCTGTGCAACGGAGCAAGCCTTGATACCCGTACTGTCATTCGAGCCGCTGAGTCCTGTCTCGTTCCTGGACCGGTCGGCCGCGGTGTTTCCCGAGCGCACGGCCGTGATCGACGGACACCGGCGCTTCACCTACGCCGAGTTCCACGACCGGTGCCGGCGGCTCGCCGGCGTCCTGGCCCCGCTCGCGAACGGCCGCCCCGTCGCCGTACTCGCGCCCAATACGCACGTCATGCTCGAGGCGCACTACGGAGCCCCGTGGGCCGGTGCGCCCCTGGTCACGATCAACACCAGGCTCTCCGCCCCCGAGGTCCGCTACATCATCGAGCACTCGGGAAGCGCGGTGCTCCTGCAGGACCCGCAGTTCGACGACCTCGTGGCCACGGCGACAGACGGCATGCCGAACCCACCCGTGATCATGCGCGCGGGCCCGGGCGACGACGGCACTTACGACGTACTCCTCGCGGCCGCCGAGCCGACGGCCGTCCCGCTGTCCGATGAGCGGGCGCTGTTGTCGGTCAACTACACCTCCGGAACGACCGGCCGTCCCAAGGGCGTCATGTACCACCACCGCGGCGCCTATCTCCAGGCACTCGCGATGGTCACGCACACCCAGCTGAGCGCAGCCTCCGCCTACCTGTGGACGCTGCCGATGTTCCACTGCAACGGCTGGTCCTTCCCCTGGGCGGTCACCGCCGCCGGCGGCACGCACGTATGCCTGCCCAAGGTGGAGGCCTCCGAGATCTGGCGGCACATCCACGACGATCACATCACCCATCTGTGCGGCGCCCCCGCGGTGCTGTCGATGGTGGTGAACGCCCCGGAGGCGGGCCGCGACTCGGAGGGCGTCATCCGCTTCCTGACCGGCGGGGCGCCACCGAGCCCCACCCTGCTGGCCGCCGCCGAGGACCTGCGTATCGACGTCACGCACCTGTACGGACTGACCGAGACGTTCGGCCCTGCGGTGCTGTGCGACTGGCACCCCGAATGGAACGGCCTCGGCGCCGCGGAGCAGTCCAGGCTCCGTGCGCGTCAGGGCGTGGCCAACGTCATCGGCCTCACCGCCCGGGTGGTCGACGGTGACAAGGACGTCCCCGCGGACGGCACGACGATCGGTGAGATCCGGCTGCGCGGCAACAACCTGATGCTGGGGTACTTCAAGGACGACGCGGCGACCGCCGCGGCCGCACCGGACGGCTGGTTCCGCACCGGCGATCTCGGCGTCCGCCACCCCGACGGGTACATCGAGCTCAGGGACCGCAGCAAGGACGTCATCATCTCTGGCGGCGAGAACATCACCTCGATCGAGGTCGAGCAGGCCGTCGCCAGCCACCCGGCGGTCCTCGAAGTCGCCGTCGTCGGCGCCCCGGACGAGCGCTGGGGCGAGGTGCCCGTCGCGTACGTCGTCCTGCGGCCGGATGCGGTCGCCACCGAGCAGGACATCATCGACCACGTCAAATCCCGGATCGCACGGTTCAAGGCGCCCAAGCGGGTCGTCTTCGGTGAACTGCCCCGCACCTCCACCGGCAAGATCCAGAAGTACCTGCTCCGCGAAAGCGAGCGGGTCACTTCTGGCGACCGAAGCCTCTGAGACCCACACCGCGGGACGGCTGTTGCGCCGCCCCGCCGGCATGCCCGGCCCGCTGACGGAGCCGGCTGTTTCGACTCCTCGACCCGACCGCACTCCACACAGGGACGTCCGCCATGAACTTCGCCTCGCTGCCCGACCGCCGCGCCGAACTCGACCCGCAGGGACCCTCGGTTTCCGACGGGCGCCGGTCGCTGACAAACACATCGTTTCTGCACCGTGTCCGGGCGGCAGCGCGCCACCTTCAGGACCTCGGGGTCGGGGCCGGCGACGTCGTGGCCCTCAAACTGACGAACCGCATCGAGTTCGTCCTGCTGCTGTTCGCGTCCTGGCGGCTCGGCGCCACCGTCACCCCGGTCAACCCGAAGCTGACCGACGTCGAGGTCGCGCGCCAACTGGCCGACTCCGGCGCACGCCTGGTCGTCGTCGAGGACGGCACGAGGGCTGAGGACGGCATCGTCACGCTCGCCGTCGACGACCTGTACGAAGCGACGGCAGACACAGACCGCACCCCGGACACGGACCCCTCCGCGCTGGCCCTGCTCATCTACACCAGCGGCACGACCGGAGTGCCCAAGGGCGTGATGCTCGACCACGCCAACATCGACGCCATGACGGACATGGCGAGCAAGGCCCTCGAGTTGGGGCCGGCCGACCGGAGCCTGCTGATCCTTCCGCTCTTCCATGTCAACGGCGTCGTGGTCAGCGTGCTCACGCCGCTGCTCGTGGGCGCCGCCGTCGTCATCGCCGACCGGTTCGATCCCCACACCTTCTTCGACGTCATCGAGCGCGAGCGCCCCACCTTCTTCAGCGCCGTCCCCACCATCTACAACATGCTGGCGGCCCTGCCGGATGCCGTACGGCCCGACACGTCGTCCGTGCGCTACGGCATCTGCGGCGCGGCGCCGGCGCCCGCCGAGCTGCTGACTCGCTTCGAGGCCCGGTACGGGTTTCCGCTCATCGAGGGGTACGGGCTGTCCGAGACCTCCTGCGCCTGCACGGTCAACCCCGTTGCCGGTCCTCGACGCGCCGGGACCGTGGGACTGCCCTTCCCCGGGCAGGACATACGCATCGGCGGTGACAACGGCAGCGAGGCGGCTCCGGGGCAGAACGGCGAAATCCTCGTCCGGGGTGCCAACATCATGCGCGGCTATCTCGGGCGCCCGGACGAAACTACCCGGACCGTCGTCGACGGCTGGCTGCACACGGGCGATATCGGCCACCTCGACGCGGAGGGATACCTGACGCTGGTCGGGCGCTCGAAGGACATCATCATCCGCGGTGGGGAGAACATCTACCCCAAGGAGATCGAGGACGTGCTGGCCGGTGACCCGTCCGTCCTCGAGACCGCTGTGATCGGCGTCCCCGATGAGAAATGGGGGGAAGTCGTCGTCGCGTATGTCCAGCCACGACCGGATCTGACGGTCGATCCGGCAGCGCTGGAAGCCCTCTGTGCGAAGAGCCTCAGCGGCTACAAGCGGCCGACCTCCTACGTCGTCGTGGAGGCCATCCCCAAGAACGCGGTCGGCAAGATCGACAAGGTCGCGGTGCGGGCGGCGCATGCCGCGGCGGCTGCCGGTGCCTGACCGCGAGCTGCGCGGGCGGCGCTCACCCGTGCCATGAGTCGCCGACGGCGCGCAGGAGACAGGGCTGAAGGCGGTCGGCCGTCTGCGCTGCGGACGTCGCGTCGACCTCCTCCGGCGGCAGCAGCGCCGCGGCGACGGAGGGTAAGAGTGGACACGCCCGCCCGGACCGCCAAGACGCCGGTGTGAGTCCGCCGTCCCCGGCGTGCCGCCGACTCCCCTCGGCCGCTCGCGCGGGGAGCGCGCCCCATTCCTGTGACTGGGCTCTCTCCCAAAAAAGTGTGCTCGAAGCCGAGGCACCCCGGCCGGAACTCGCCGCCACCAGAAGTGGCGGACAAGCGGTCCGGGGCTGCCTGGGAGGCGGGCCTCTGGTGCTCCGGTCAGATGACGTTGACGGTGTCGAGGAAGCGGGCGGCGAGTTCGGCGTCGCCGGTGACCGTCACGTCGCTGTCGCGCCAGGAAGAGCGCTGCGTGCCCCAGTCGGGGAAGGTCAGCGCGGGGGCGGTGACGTGCGCGGCGACGGCGCCGTCGGAGGGAGCCAGGCCCCCGGCCTCGTCGATCCACCAGGTCCCGCCGCCTGGGCCCGTGAGCGTCAGTGCGCCGCGGGCGTCGAGCCCGGCGACCGGTGCCTGCGCGACCTGATTGTTCAGTACGGCGATCATCCACGTCAGGACCGCGCGCATGCGGTCCGCGTCGGTGGACGGCACGGGTCGGCCGAGCGCTGGGGCCATGTCGTGACGCAGGTGGGTGTGGTGGTCGAAGACGAGTGCGCCGCCGATCATCAGACCCAGGGGGTGGCGGCCGAGTTCGGCCATCTGTGCCCGTACTCGGGCGGCGGGTGTGCGCCTGACGACGTCGAGGAGCGTGGTGGCGCGCCGGCTGGCGCGCTGATACTCGGCCATGACCTTGGCACGGCTCCAGTCTCGCCGGCGGTCGACGGGGTCTTCGTTCGCCTGTTCGAGGCTGGCGGCGAAGCTCGTACGCAGCCCGGCGGGCGTGTAGAAGCTGCGCGCCGTCGCACCGATGTGGGCGACGACGTCGGCGATGCGCCATCCGGCTGCGGCGCTGGGCGCGGTCCATTCGTCGTCGGTGAGGCTGCTGGTGAAGTCCAGCATCTCGGCGCGTTCGGCGCGCAGGGCGGCGGCCATGTTCGGCAGGTCGGCGGGGGGCAGGCGCTTGCTCATGTCGTTGTCTTCTCTGGTGGTGAGGCGGGGCGGCGAATGGCCTGTACGGCCGTGTCGTAGAGGTCGAAGGTGTCGACCTGTCCGCCCAGGCGCATCCACTCTTCTGTGGCTGCCTGGAGGCAGGTGATCGCCGCGGCCGCGATCGCGCGGGCCTGCAGAGTGCGGTGGTCGGAGTCGGGCAGTCGCGGTTCGATCAGCGGTGCGAGCAGGTCCTGCCAGCGGGCCTGCTTCTCGGCGTGGCCGGCGCGCAGGGATTCGTTGCCGAACAGCAGCGTGGTCATCTCGAGCCGGCGCTCGGCGGTGAGGTCCATCTCCTCGAGCACCTGGAACGCCGCACGCAGCGCCGTCCACGGGTCTTCGTCGGCCGGGCGCTCGGCGAGCCGCGCGGCTATCAATTCCCCTTGCTCGGACAGGCCGTTGAGCGCGAGGTCCTCCTTGCTCCGGAAGTAGTTGAACAGGGTCCGTTTGGAGACACCCGCCGCCGCGGCGATCTCATCGAGGGTCGTGTCGTCGTACCCCTTGGCCGCGAACAGCTCGAGGGCGGTCCGGGCGAGGAGCGCGCGAACCACCGAGCGGGTCTGTTCCCGGAGGGGGGCCGGTTTCTGAGTCATGCACCGATGGTACATCTCTTCGCCATATGCAATTGCTTGCACTCAGTGCAAACATGTGCGTAGAGTGCAGGCATGAGCAAAATCGACTATCGCCGTCAGACCGTCATCGTCACCGGAGCGAGCTCCGGGCTCGGCGCGGAATTCGCCCGCCAGCTGGCCCGTCGCGGCTCGGATCTCGTCCTCGTCGCCCGCCGCGCGGACCGGCTCAAGGACCTGGCCGACGAACTCACCCGCGCCCACGGCGTCACGGTGACCGTCGTCGCCCGCGACCTCGGCCAGCCCGACGCCGGCCGCACGCTGCGCGCCGAACTCGAATCCCGCGGCATCTACGCCACCGGACTGGTCAACAACGCCGGCTTCGGCACCCACAGCGCCCTCACCGACGAGGACCCGGACCGCCTGCAGAGCATGATCGCGCTGAACGTCAGCGCGCTGGTCGACCTCAGCCGTGCCTACATCGACCCGCTGACCTCCGCCGACACCGGCATCCTGATCAACGTCGCCAGCCTGCTGGGCTTCCAGCCGACCCCGTACCTGAGCGTCTACGGCGCCACCAAGGCCTTCGTCCTCAGCTTCACCGAATCGCTGTGGGAAGAAAACCGTGGCACCGGCCTACACGTCCTCGCCGTGTGCCCCGGAGCCACGAAGACCGAGTTCTACGACGCCGCCGGCAGCGAGACGGCCGACTACGGCGCGAAGCGAGTCACCCCCGACTACGTCGTCAAGACGGCCCTCGACACGCTCGACCGCCGCTCCGCGCCCCCGTCGGTGATCACCAACGGCCGCCCGATCGCCCTCGCCAGCAAGATCCTGCCGCGCCGCCTGATCGTCCGGTTCATGGGCCGCATGGCCCGCCCCTGACCGGAGGCCGCCGCTCTCGGCGACCCGCTCCACATCCCAGGCGGCACTGCTCCTCCGTCGTCCCCACCAGCAGCAAAGGACCACCATCGTGACCATCACAGAAGTCACCCCACAGCCCACGGACGCGGAGCGCTTCGGCTACATCCTCGCCGTTCAGCGCGCTGCCTACCGCCGCGACGGAGCGCCCTCACTGGCGGCGCGGCGCAGCGATCTGAGCAGGTTCAAGGCGGCACTGATCGCCCGGCGGAGCGCCATCGAGGAGGCGATCAACACCGACTTCGGAAATCGCTCGCGCCATGAGACCGCGATGATGGAGCTCGGCGGCGTCGTCCAGGGCATCGACTACCTGGAGCACAATCTGCGGCGGTTCATGCGCCCGACCGGCCGCCACACCGCCTTGCACATGCGTTGGGGCACCAACCGCATCGAGTACCAGCCGCTCGGCGTGGTCGGGGTCATCTCACCGTGGAACTATCCCGTCATCCTGTCGCTGATGCCGGTCGTCACCGCGATCGCCGCCGGCAACCGCGTCATGCTCAAACCGTCGAAGTTCACCCCGGCGACGAACACCGTGCTCGCGTCGATACTGGGCGAGCTCTTCCCAGCGGAGCAGGTCACGATCGTCAGCGGTGACGGTGCCGCGTTCTCCTCCCTGCCCTTCGACCATCTCGTCTTCACCGGCAGCACCGAAGTCGGACGAGCCGTGATGAAGGCGGCGAGCGAGAACCTCGTCCCCGTCACGCTGGAACTGGGCGGCAAGTCTCCGACCATCGTCGCCAAGGGACGCGTAACCGACCGGACCGTGTCCGACATCGTCTTCGGCAAACTCCTCAGCGGCGGGCAGACCTGCATAGCCCCCGACTACGCCCTGGTGCACGAATCCGAGATCGACACCTTCATCGACAGCTACGACAGGCTGGTGAAGGCCGCCTACCCCGGTGGTCCGACGAGCAAGGACTACACCTCGATCATCAACGACAAGCAGTACGCGATCCTCACCGACCTGATCGAAGACGCCCGTAGCCGTGGGGCACGGATCATCGAGGTCGGTCACCGGCCGGGCGAGGCCGCCCACCGCCCGCACACCCTCGCACCGACCGTTGTGCTCGGTGTCACCGACGAGATGCGGATAGCCCACGAGGAGATCTTCGGCCCCATACTGCCGATCTTCCCCTACCGCGACATCGACGAGGCCATCGACTACGTCAACGCACGACCACGACCGCTCGCGCTCTACTACTTCGGCAGCAACGACGCGGACCGGCGCAAGGTCCTCGACCGCACGACCTCCGGCAACGTCACCGTCAACGGCACCGTCATGCACGTCGGGCAGGACGACCTTCCCTTCGGCGGCGTCGGCGCCAGCGGGATGGGTCAGTACCACGGGATCGAGGGGTTCCGGACGCTCAGCCACCCCAAGGGCATCTACGTGCAAGGCCGCTTCAACGCCGTCCGCCTCCTCTATGCCCCCTTCAGCAAGCGCACCGACGCTCTCCTCAACTTCTTCCTTCGATGACCGGTGGCTCCCGCCGTCAAAGCCTCACCCGCGTCGAAGCACGGGCCCGCGAGTGATTCGGGGCCAGGCGGTGCCGGCGTCCCAGGACGCCTGTGGTCTGCCTTTCCCGCCAGTTGTTCGCGGAGGACGGCGTTCTCGGCGAGGAGAGCGACGAGGACGGTCGCTGTGGCATCAACCTGCTGCTGAAGTCGTTGGCGCTCTTGCCGGTTGCCCCTCAGTTGTCGGCGGAGGCGGGTGAGCTCCTCCTGCTGATTTTGGTCGCGCACGCCGACGCGGTTGTCCTACTCCGCTCGCCAGAAGGTGCTCTTGGTCGGGGCGGGTGCAGCGAATGGCACAAGGGCCGCCCGTGCCGTTGGAGCGGTGGCCGGCCTTGTCGGACGCGATGAACTCGAGGACCGATGTCGACGACTGGTACCCGGTAGCCCGAGGCAAGGTGACCTTGTCGTGGCCCTCTTCTCGCCGCAGCGCAGTGGGTGGAGATCACGGAACCGTCCGGGCCCGCCAAGTCAGCTTCGCCGGAGTCCGCGCTGCCTTCCCTCCCTCGGCGTCGGCCGTCAGTGCGACGGCGTCGAGCCTGGTTTGTAGGGCGCTGCTGCAAGGGTTCCTGGCGATTGACGCCGAGAAGAGACGGGCCGGACGAGGGTACGCCGCCTGGCCCATGCGGTTTTCGATCTTGGTCTCCAGTCGGCACCCGCCGCTACCGAGCCGCGAGCGCCAGGTCTGAACCATCTCTTCGAGACTATACATCTCGTATAGTCGCTGCTAGCTTTCTCGTTGAGAACGAAGGAGTCTCTCGAGGGCCTGCCTTGCTTGGAAGGAGAACTGCGTGCCCTGATCTCCTGCGCGGTGTCCCGCCCAGGGCTCGTGGCTCGTTTGCGGTACCCAGGACATGCGGAAGAGGTCCCCTCCGCAGGGCTTTCGAAATGGACTTCTCTACTCGATCTGCAACTACCGTTGCCGGGTGGTTGAGCAGGGCGCCCACAAGGTGGCGAAGAAGAGAAATCGTGTGAACGAACAACAGGATTGTTCGAGTCATCGCACTCATGGAGCCGAGGTCAAGCTTGGCGGTTTGGCCGAGTTGCTGAAGGGATCGCTAAGTTGTACATCGACGCCGAGAATCTCACCGCTGAATCAGCGTACAAGTTGCTGATCGGCAGCGTCATCCCGCGGCCCATCGCCTGGGTCAGCACTCTGTCGACCGACGGGGTTGGGAATTTGGCACCGATCTCGTTCTTTACTGTGGTGGGGCGCAAGCCGCCTATGGTCTCCTTGTCCATCCAGCCCCGGTCCGATGGCGTCACGCTCAAGGACAGTTTTGTCAATATGCGCGACACCGGGGAATTCGTGACTCACCTGGCCACGCTGCCGCAGGCGCTGCCTCTGCATCTCAGCGCGAATGAGTTCCAACCCGACGAGGACGAGTTCGACATGGTTGGGCTGGAGAAGGTGCCGAGTGCTGCCGTGAAGCCGCCGCGTATTGCGGGTGCGCCGATCGCGTTCGAGTGCGCGGTCGAGATGATCGTCCCCTCGCCGGACGGGCTCAACCACCTTGTGGTCGGGCGGGTCGTGCAGTTCTACGTCCGCGACGACCTCTACCTGTCACGCGGACGGATCGACACCGGTGCGATTGCTCCCATCGGTCGGCTGGCCGCCGAGTACACGGTGGTGGACAACGCGTTCGTTCCACCGCTGGACAGGGAAACTCTTGAGCGTTTCGAAGGACGTCGGATGGAGCGGCTCGACAAGCGACCTGACGACTACTCGATGATCGAAACCTCGGAGTGGTCGCCGTCCGGATCCGTCATGCGCGCAGAAGACGACGCCGGCTGATCGACTCTTCGATGGCTGCTCGCCCTGAGTGAGCGGTCCCCAGGTTCCATGGGTGTCGCCTTGATGATTTCCGGCGGGCGGCACGGACTCGGCACCGCGCGCCGGATTGGCGACTGCAAGGGCCGGGTGCTCTACGCGCTGCTTCCCGCAATCCTCCATGAGGACAAGGACGGCTGCGCTGCGCCGCCCGATCGGCCAGGTCCTGCTCAACCTCGGTACCGACGCCGGGGGTTGGGCGCGGAGGCCTGTTGCGATGACTCCATGCGGTGCCGGCCTGCTGCCGTAATGGCCGGGCACAAGACGTGACCCGCCCGATGTCCGTCAATCGTCGAACCGACCCCTGAACCCGTTGCGAGATGGGCAAGGGCCGAGTGGCCACAAACCCCGCACGCCGGTTTCTGACGAAATGATCGCCTGCCGCCGGGACCGCTCGATGCCGGCTTGCCTGGTACTGCGCGCACGGCCTCCTCGGTACCCCGCTTTCCGCATAGACCGCGGACGAACCAGACTGAGCTAGAGACAAGAGGCAGCACATGGCACAGCCCTTGCCCGGCAGATCCTCCGACCGAGACGGATCGACGAACGCGAGTAACAGCGGTGCGCCCGACGGCGAGATGGCAGCCGATTACGACGTGATCGTGGTCGGGTCGGGCTTCGGGGGCAGCGTCGCGGCCCTCCGGCTCACGGAGAAAGGCTATCGGGTCGCCGTGATCGAGGCGGGGCGTCGGTTCGCCGACGACGAGTTCGCCAAGACGTCGTGGGATCTCAAGAGCTTTCTATGGGCGCCCGCGCTCGGCTGCTTCGGCATTCAGCGCGTCCACCCGCTCAAGGACGTCATAGTGGCGGCGGGTGCCGGTGTCGGTGGTGGTTCGCTCGTGTACGCCAACGTGATGTACCGGCCGCCCAAGCCGTTCTACACGGATCGGCAGTGGGCGCACATCACCGACTGGGAGTCGGAACTGGCGCCTTACTACGACCAGGCCAGCCGCATGCTGGGCGTGGTCACGAACCCGACCGTGACGGCCTGCGACAAAGTGATGCGTGCGGTCGCGACTGACATGGGTGTGGCGGACTCCTACCAACCGGCACCGGTGGCGGTGTACTTCGGCGAGCCCGGCAAGGCCGCCGACGATCCGTTCTTCGGCGGCGCCGGGCCGCGGCGCACCGGCTGCACCGAGTGCGGCTCCTGCATGACCGGGTGCCGGGTCGGCGCGAAGAACACCCTCGTCAAGAACTACCTGTACATCGCGGAGCGTGCCGGCGCGGAGGTCATCCCGCTGACCACGGTGGACGCGGTGCGAACGAGGCCGGACGGGTCGTTCGTGGTGGACGTGCACAGGACGGGCAAGCGGTCGCGTAGCTCCCGGCGGAGCCTGACGGCAGCCCGGGTTGTGCTGGCTGCCGGCACCTGGGGTACGCAACGGCTGCTGCACCGCATGCGGGACAACGGCGTGCTGCCGGAGCTCTCGCCGCGGTTGGGGGAACTGACGCGCACGAACTCGGAGGCGATCATCGGTGCGAGCCGGGCCGTGGTCGACCCCGAGCGTGACTTCACCCGCGGTGTGTCGATCACCTCGTCGATCCACCCGGACGAGAACACGCACATCCAGGCGCTGCGCAACGGCAAGGGCAGCAACGGGATGAGCCTGATGCAGACCATCGCCACGGACGGCTCGCTGTCCACGCCGCGGTGGCTGCAGATGCTGCTGACGATCCTGCGAGAGCCGGTCAAGTCGATGACGTTGTTCAACGGCTACCGGTGGAGCGAGCGGACGATGATGCTGCTGGTGATGCAGAGCCTGGACAACTCGCTCACCACGTACACCAGGCGAGGCCTGTTCGGGCGCCGCAGATTCACTTCGAAGCAGGGACGCGGCGAGCCGAACCCGACGTTCATCCCAGTCGGGCACGAGGCGAACCTGCGCACCGCCGAGCACATCGGCGGTGTCCCGGGCGGGATGTGGGGCGAGATCTTCAACAGGCCGATGACCGCCCACTTCTTCGGTGGAGCGCCCATCGGGACCTCGTCGGAGGACGGCGTGATCGACCCGTACCACCGGGTGTTCAACTACCCGGGACTGTCCATCGTGGACGGAACAGCGCTGACCGCGAACCTCGGGGTGAACCCGTCGCTGACCATCACGGCCAAGGCGGAGCGTGCCTTCTCGTTCTGGCCCAACAAGGGTGAGGCCGATCCGAGGCCTGCTCAGTCGCAGCCGTACCGTCGGCTGGACCCGGTTGCTCCGGTCAACCCTGCTGTTCCCGCGGAGGCCCCGGCCGCACTGCGGCTGCCCATCGTGGGCTGAGCCGCCGCGCACTGCTGACACACGGGGAAACGTGCCCGGCATGGCGCTCTTGAAGGATCGGTAGGCGCGATGCCCAACGCGAGGACGCCCCGCCCGACGTCACCGAAAGCGTGGGCAGTTGTCGAGCGTAGGACGAAGAAGCTCCCGGCCGACTGGCTGTCGGTCGGGAGCTTCGTTCTTCGGGTGTCGTGCTGCACAGGCACGCCCGCCGTCAGTGACCGGACATACCGCCGTCGACGGCGAGCGTGATGCCGGTGATGTAGGACGAGGCGGGGCTGGCGAGGAAGACGACGGCGGCGTCGAGCTCGCGCTGCAGCCCCACCCTGCCCAGCGGGCTGGTCTGCTGGACGAACGCCATGACCTGGTCCTGGGGGATCTCGGAGGTCATCTCGCTGGCGAAGTATCCCGGGGCGATGGCATTGACCCGGATGCCCCGGCGCCCTGTCCATTGCTGGGCGAGATCACGGGTGAGGCCGATGAGGCCGGCCTTGCTGGCTGCGTAAGCTGCCTGTGGGGCGTACGACTTGATCAGACCGAGCACGCTGGCGATGTTGACGATGCTGGAGCCGGGCTCCATGACGCGGGCGCATGCCTGTGCCGCCCAGTAGGCGCCGTTGAGGTTGATGTCGATGACGCGGCGGAACTCCTCCGGGCTCTCCTTGAGGGCCGGAACCGCGGTGCCTATGCCGGCGTTGTTGATCAGGATGTCGACGCGGCCGAACTCGCCGACTGCAGAGCGGGCCAGCGCCTCGCACTGCTCCGGATCGGCGACGTCGGTGGGCACCGTGATGGCGCGGCGGCCGGTCTCGTGCACCTGCTTCGCGACATCTGCCAGCCGGTCGGCGCGGCGGGCGGCAAGGACGATGTCTGCGCCCGCTTCGGCGAGAGCCTGGGCGAACCCGGCGCCGAGACCGGAACTCGCCCCGGTGACCACGGCAACCTTGCCGTCGAGCCGGAAGAGGTCGAGGACGTTGCTCATAGCGGCTCCTGGTGTGACAGCGCTCGAAGTCCGGCGGCGGTCAGTGGCGCGACGGCCTGCCCTACCGTGTCGAATCCTGTGCCGCGGGTCAGCCCCTGCTGGAAGCGGGCGTGGATCCCCTCGGCGATGACGGCGATCTTGAAGTAACCCAAAGAGAGATAGAAGCCGAGTTCGCCGAGATCCCGCCCACTGGCCTCGGCGTAGCGCTGGGCGAGGTCGGCCGCTGCGGGAAGCCGTTCGCTGGTCGATGCGGCCGATCCGCTGAGCACGGGAGCGAAGGACGGGTCGGCGTAGACAAGGTGCAGACCCAGATCGGCGAGGGGGTCGCCGAGGGTGGCCATCTCCCAGTCGACCACCGCACGAATGGTGCCCGGGTCGGCGGGGTCGAGGATGGTGTTGTCGATGCGATAGTCGCCGTGCACGATGGACGCGCCGCTTTCCGCCGGGCAAGCGGTGGCGAGTCGCTTGTGCAGCAGCTCCATGTCGCCGAGCTCCCGGGTCCGAACGCGTTGCCACTGGTCGTACCAGCGCTGGACCTGGCGCGCCAGATAGCCCTGCGGGCGTCCGAACCCGGTCAGCCCCACCGCGTCCGGATCGACGGCGTGCAGGCGCGCGAGTACGTCGACCAGGCCGTGGGCGCAGCGGGTGATATCGCTGTCCCGCAGTGCGTGCAGCTGCTCGACCGTCCGGATCACCGTCCCGTCGACGTACTCGACCACCGCGAAGGGCACGCCGAGCACCTCGGCGTCCGCGAGGGTCACCGCACGTGCCACGGGGACGCCACTGTCGGCGAGTGCGGCCACCATCCGGTACTCGCGCCGCATGTCGTGCGCGGAGGGGGTGAGCCCGCCGAGCGGAGGACGGCGCAGAACCCACCGCGTCCGCCCGTCGGTGACCAGGTACGTCAGGTTCGACCGGCCGCCCTGCAACGGTTCGGCGGTGAGCCGGCCCCGGAACTCCGGCACGTACTCGTCGAAGTACCGCTCGAGTGCGGTCAGGTCGAGACCGTCCACTGCGGTGTGACCGGCGGCGCTCACTGTGCCGCCGCCTCGGTGTGGCGGCGCATGACGCGGCGGGCGATGGCCCAGCGGTGGGTTTCGGATGGCCCGTCGTAGATGCGGAAGGGCCGGACCTCCCGCAGGAACCGGCCGAGCAGGATGTCGCCGGACACACCGAGCGAGCCGCAGATCTGCAGCGCGCGGTCCACCACCCGCCACACCGCTTCGGCGCAGAAGGTCTTGGCGATCGAGGTGGACTGCGAGGCCGAACGCCCCTGATCCAGCTCCCAGGACGCCTGAAGGATCAGCCCCCGGGCGGCGGCGATGTCGATTTCGTTGTCCGCGATCATCTGCTGCACCATGCCGAGATCGCCGAGCCGTGAGCCGAACAGCCGGCGGTCGGCGGCCCGGCCGACGGCGATGTCCTGCGCTCGTCGGGCGATGCCCAGCCACCGCATGCAATGCGTCATCCGCGCGGGCCCGAGCCGTACCTGCGCGTAGCGGAAGCCCTGGTCGACTTCGCCGAGCACCGCCTCGTCCGGTACGACGCAGTTCTCGAAGAGCAGCTCGACGTGCCCGCCGTAGAGACTCTCGTCGAGCGTCTCGATGTGCCGGACCGTCTTCATGCCGGGGTTGTCGGCGTCGACCAGGAACATGGTCGCGCCGCCCTGGTCCCCGGGTTCACCCGACGTCCTGGCCATGCAGATGGCGAACCCCGCGCCGTCGGCACCGGTGATGAACCATTTGTGCCCGTCGATGCGCCAGCCGCCCCGAACACGTGCGGCGCGCGTCGCCAGCGCACTGGGGTCGGAACCCGCGCCCGGCGCCGGCTCCGTCATCGCGAAGCACGACCGTATGGCCCCAGCCGCGAGCGGGCGCAGATACCGGTCCTTCTGCTCGGCGGTGGCGATGGCTTCGAGCATGTGCATGTTGCCCTCGTCAGGGGCGGCGATGTTCAGCGCAAGCGGGCCCAGCAGGGAGTACCCCGCTTCCTCGAAGACGGCAGCCCTGCCCCGCATGTCCAGCCCGTGCCCGCCGAACTCCTCGCCGACGTGCGGCGCGAACACGCCGGCATCCTTCGCGGCCCGCTGCAGCCCGAGCCGCACGTTCTCGGTGCGCGCGACGCCACGGTGCTGTTCCTCGGCCGGGATCACCACCTCGCGGACGAAGTCGGCAGTGCGGCGCGCGAGGTCCGCGGCGACGGGATCCTGGGTGAGGTCGACTGTCATGGCGCATCCCATCCGGCTACTGAGTATTAGCCAGGACCCTAAGCGAGCGCTTGGCAACCCGCAATCCCCCATGGCGCAGCTCACAGTTGCCAGCGGGTTCAGCTATCATCCGTTAGCCCTGCATGTGGAGGCGAAGATGGGCCGATCCGACGACATCCGTGCCGCGGCGCTGGAGCTGTTCACGCGCCTCGGCTACGAGGCGACCACGATGGCCGACATCGGGGCCGCGGTGGGCATGCGCGGCCCGAGCCTCTACAAGCACGTCGCGTCCAAACAGGACCTGCTCGCCCAGATCATGACCGCCACGATGGAAGACCTCCTCAGCGCGCACCGTGCGGCCGTCGCCAGCAGTGAAGGTTCGGTTGCACGCCTTCGCCGCGCCACCGAGGCGCACGTCCGTTACCACGCCCGGCACCGGCTCGAGGCCTTCGTCGGCAACCGCGAGATCCGCAGCCTCGTCGAGCCGCATCGCGGTCGCGTGCTGGCCTTGCGCGCGGAATACGAAGCCGGCTTTCGCCGGATCGTCAACGCAGGCGTGGCCGAGGGGTGCTTCAAGGTCAGCTCGGCGCGGCTGGTTTCCTACGCCATCCTCGACCTCGGCATGGGAGTCGCGGCGTGGTATCGCGAAGACGGCGAACTCGCGGAGGATGCCATCGTCTGGCAGTACAGCGACTTCGCCCTGCGCCTTGCCGGCGCGAGCTCTGAGGGCTAGGTCCCCCCGAAGCCCACCCAGTAGGCCGTGGGTGACGGCTGGTGATCTCACTTTCGGAGGCAGGTTCAAGGCGGGTGTCCGGGTCACTGACATCTCACAAGGTCTTGACGCTATACATCTCGTATAGTCGCTGCTAGCGTCCTCGGCCATGACGAAGGAGTCGCTCGGTGACCTGCGCTTCCCGATCGCCGATGCCGCCTGCAGTCCCGGCGCAGCGAGTGATCGAGAGACCGCTGGGCGCCGGCCGCTGAACGGCGGGCTGCCGCCGAGGGTCGACTTCCGGGTCGGTCGCCGGGCGGTGCTCGCGCGATGTAACCCCGGTCAGGGCGTGTGAAGAGGGTCCCCCCTCTGGGTTTCGAATTCATCGACCGCTGAAATCCTTCTCGGAAGGAATCTGCCGTAATGTCCAATGATCAAATCGCTGCCACTCGGGCCGAGGTGACCGAATGGTTCTTCGAGGACTATCTGCCGCGATGGGTGGCCGTGGCTGCGGGCACGTCAGACGAGGGTCCCGAGTTCATTCATGACTACTGGGGCACTCCGTTGCACGTCACGGGACTGGAGCAGTCCTTCTGGTGTCTCGATGACGAGAGCGTGCGCGGCTTCCTGGACCTCAATTACGCGCCGCTGCGCGAGTCCGGATACAGCCACACCGTGGTGCCCGACCGGCGTGTGCTTGTCTACAACTCCGTCGGTGCCGCCATTGAGGTGATCTGGTCGCGACGCCGCGCCGACGAGAGCGAGATCCAGCGCTGGGCGGTGCAGTTCAGCGTCGCCAAATCCGATCGGGGCTGGCGTGTGGTCGGCATCCACTCGGCGGCGACGGACAAGGACAGGCTCGCTGAGGTCTGGCCCGCCGAATCGACCCTGGAGGAGGCGAGCCGTGGCTGAAAAGGTCTATCCGCCGCTGGTCATGCCCGACGGGGTCGGCCGGCAACAGGTCACCGTGTGGAGCAATGGCATCGCGCTCGACGCGGACGTGTACCGACCGACGACCGTCGACCCCGACGCCGCCCTGCCCGCTGTGGTGCTGTGTCACGGGTGGGGTGGCAGCAAGCTCACCGCCGAACGCTACGCGGCGCTCTTCGCCGCAGCAGGCATGATCACCCTGACGTTCACCCAGAGCAGCTGGTTCGGCTCCGGATCTCCGCTGCAGCTGGTCGGAGACATCCCCGATCTCGATGACAGCAATGAGGCACTCACCCGGGTGCGGTTCATCCGGGAGCTGGTGGATCCGTTCGCATGGACGGTGAACCTGCGCTCGGCCCTGGACTACATCGAAGGTGAGCCCAACGTCGATCCCGCCCGGATCGGGCTGTGGGCCACCAGCTTCGGCGGCGGCGTCGCCGTGCATCTGGCCGCCAACGACGACCGGGTCAAGGCGCTGGCGGTGCAGGTGCCCGCCATCGCCCCACTGAGTGGACCAGTGGCAGACTTTGCCCGCAAGCGTGCGATCGACACCGCGCGCGGCGACGCGCCCGCGATTCCCCAGGGTGTCGATCCCTGGCCGAACATGGCGGGCACCCCGTACCTGGCCACGTTGGCGCACTTCGACCCGCTCGCCCAGGTCGAGCGGCTGCGGATCCCCACCCTGATCATCGATGCCGGTGACGAAGACCTGTTCCCCATCGCCGACAACGGCGGCCGCGCGGCGAAAGTACTGGAGACCATTCCGGGCAGCGTCGTCGACTATCAGGTCATCCCCGGCATCGACCACTACGGCATCTATTTCGACGGCTACGAGCCGGGCAGTCGTGCTGCCCTCGCCTGGTGGGGACGTTACTTGTGACGACGCCGACCTCCCGAAGCCTTTTCGTGCCGACCACGCTGGGCCGACTCCACGTCCAGGACGCCGGACCCGCCGACGGCCCTGTGGCGCTGTTGTGGCCGAGTGTGTTCATGGACGGTGAGACCAGCTGGGGCGCACAGCTTGCCGACCTGCACGCTCAGGGCCGACGGACCCTGCTGGTCGACCCACCCGGTACTGGCCGCAGCGAATCGGTGTCGCGGTTGTTCACCATGGAAGAGTGCGGCGCCGCCGCCGTTCAGACGCTCGACGCTGCCGCCGTCAACCGGGCCGCCTTTCTCGGGCTGTCGTGGGGCGGCATCGTCGCGCTGCGGGTCGCGATCACCGCCCCGGACCGGGTCACCGCGCTGGTTCTGTCCAACACCACTGCGCGCAGCGTGGTCCTCCGCGAACGTCTGGCAGTCCGCCTGAACGCCCTTCTCATACGTTCCGGGATCGCCCCGGGTGGACTGGGCCGGCTGGTCGTGTCCGGAATGCTCAGCGAGCACTCCCGCAACCGGAACCCCGAGTTCACCACGCACCTCGCCCAAGCAGTCGACGCACTCGACAAGGCAGGACTGGCGCGCGTCGTACGGTCGGTGCTGGCCGGCCGCAGCAGCGTGGTCGATGCCCTCGGCAGAATCACCGCGCCCACCCTGGTGATCGGTGGCGCCGAGGACCGGGCGTTGCCGCCAGAACCGCATTCCGGCGAACTGGCCGAGCGCATCGCCGGCGCACAACTCGAGGTGTTGCCGCGCGTCGCACACCTGGCTCCCCGCGAAGCGCCCACCGAGGTGGCGGTTTTGATCAGGAAGTTTCTCGCGGCGCTCGGTTAGCCGTGCTCCTGGCGACCGGCCCTGCCGGCGAGGCGTTCCCAGGCGTCCCGGTGATCCGCCAGTGCGCCGTCTGCTTGTGCCGCTGCCGGATGAGCCACGCGCTCCTACGGCATATCAACTCGAAGAACCACAAGGGAGACGAAAGGTATGACTGAGCTGAGCTACGACGTGTACGTCTGCGACGGGGTCCCGCGCAGCCGACCCGAGAGGTTGCCCGACGGCAGCGGCATCGTGTCGTCTCCGCTGGCCTCGACGCTGATCACCGGTGAACGGGAGGCCGTGCTGGTCGACCCGCCGTTCACCCGCGAACACACGCAGCAGGTCGGCGACTGGGTGGAGCGCTCCGGCAAGCGTCTGGCCTACATCTATGCGACGCATGGCCACGGCGACCACTGGTTCGGCACCGGCCAGCTCCTGGAGCGCTTTCCCGACGCCGTCCCGTACGCCACGGAAGGCACCATCGGGATCATGCGCCGCAACATCGAAGGGCGCGAGAAGTTCTGGGACGCGGACTTCCCCGGCCTGATTCCCGACACCCCACTCGTCTACCGGCCGATCCCCGCCGGCGGGTTCGAGCTGGAGAGGCACCAGATCACGGCGGTCGAGGTCGGGCACACCGACACCGACGACACGACGGTGCTCCACGTCCCCTCGATCGGCCTGATCGTCGGAGGCGACGTCGTCTACAACGGCGTACACCAGATGCTGCTGGAGACCCCTGGCGGCGGATTCGAGTCATGGCTTGCGGCGCTCGACGTCCTCGAGTCCCTCAACCCCCGCGCCGTGGTGGCCGGGCACAAGAACCGTGACCTGCCCGACGACCCGGCGATCATCGACCAGACCCGCCAATACCTTCGCGACGCGCAGCGGCTGCTCGCCGAGAAGCCCACACCGCAACAGTTCTTCGACGAGATCACCACCCGCTATCCCGACCGGCTCAACGTGGGCCCCGTCTGGTACGGCGCACACGGTCTCCTGGGAGTCCCGATGCCCGTCCCGCCCGCGGGCCAACACGATTACGCGAACGAGTAGGCCCGGCACATGGCACAGCACACAACTGATGCAACCACTGACCCGGGCGGAGTCTCGATGTCAGGCTTCGACGTGTTCCAAAGCACGTTCGTGGCGGCCGTAGGTCTGCGTTTCACCGAGGTCACGTCCACGCGGGTGCGAGGGGAGATACAGCTGGGCCCTGAGCACCACACCCCCTGGGGAGTGGTGCACGGCGGGGTCTACGCCACCGCCGTGGAATCCGCTGCCAGCGTCGGCGCGTCGGCCGCGGTAGCCGATCGCGACCAGGTCGCCGTGGGGGTGGCCAACAATACGGACTTCCTCCGACCGCTCACCTCCGGGACGGTGGAGGTGGTGGCCGAACCTGTTCAGCAAGGGCGCAGCCAGCAGTTGTGGCAGGTCACCGTCACCAGCATCAGCAGCGACAAGCTCATCGCCCGCGGCCAGGTGCGCCTGGCCAATGTGCCCGCCACCGGCCTCCCGCGCACCTTGGGGCAGCAACTATGACCACTTCCACTTCTCCTGCAGCCAACCAAGGCCGAAGCGCAGCGGGCTTGGACGTGTCGGCAGCGTTCGCGACCACGCTGGAAACACCGCAGCACGTCCAGATCGCCGAGGAACTCGGCTTCCGGCGTGCGTGGTTGTACGACACACCGCAACAGAGCCCCGACGTGTGGATGTGTCTGGCGCTGGCCGCCGAACGCACACACTCCATCGGGCTCGGTCCCGGCGTTCTCGTCCCGGCGCTGCGCCACCCGATGGTCAGTGCGAGCGGGGCGGCGGCCCTCGAGCGTTTGGCCCCCGGACGGGTCGCGGTGGCCTTCGGCACCGGTTACACCAGCCGACGGGCCATGGGACAGATGCCCGCCTCGTGGACGTACATGACGCGCTACATCACGACGTTCCGCGCGCTGCTCAGAGGCGAAACGGTCGAATGGGAGGGCAGCTGGCTGCGGATGCTGCACCCCGGTGAGTCGCTTCCGAGTGCGCCGGACGCCATTCCGGTCTACATCGGAGCGATCGGTCCCAAGGGCATGGAGACAGCCGCGTCGCTGGGGGACGGCCTGTTCGTGGCCGGAGCGCCCGTGCCCGAGCAGGCCAAAGAGTTCTCGCACGTCTCCTACCTGGCCCTCGGGTCCGTGCTCGATGACGGTGAAGCTCTCAACAGTGACCGGCTCCGCACGGCCGCGGGCCCCGGACTGGCGCAAGCCTTCCACGTCTCCTACGAACTCGGCGGCGAGGAAGCTGTCAAGGCGCTGCCCGGAGGGCCGGAGTGGCTGGCCGTCCTGCAGAACACAACGGAGGACCAGCGTCACCTCGCCGTGCACAACGGACACCTGTTGCATCTGAACGACGCCGACACGGCTGCCTGGAACGCGGGGGCCCACACGCTGGTCGAGCACGTCACGCTCACCGGCACTGCCGACGAGGTCCTGGCCAAGGTCCAGCAGCTGGCGGCGAGTGGTGTCACCGAGATCATGTACCAACCCGCCGGCGACATCCGCCGTGAGCTCGAGGCGTTCGCCGGCGCGGTGGGACTACGACGATGAGCGAGACTTGCATGCGCATGGCGCGAGCCCAGCTGCCCATGTCCGGCAGGAGCGGAGTGTACGGAACGTATAGCGAGAAGTTATAGAGCCGTACAGTAGATTCATGACAACCGCAAGAACATACGGCCAGATGTGTCCGCTCGCCCGCTCCATGGACCTTCTGGGCGAGCGATGGACGATTTTGATCCTGCGCGAGCTGTGCCTTGGGCCCAAGCGATTCAAGGACCTCCTCGACGTACTCCCGGCCATCGGACCGAACCGCCTGACTGCCCGCCTTCGCAGCCTTGAGGCCGCGGGGGTCGCTCGCCGGAGCACGCTTCCACCTCCCGCGGGTGTGGCTGTCTATGAGCTCACCGAGCGAGGCGAGGGGCTCCGTGCCCCACTCATCGAGCTTGGACGGTGGGGCCTTGGGCTCCCGCCGTCGGCGGAAATCGATCCGGCGACCACCCGCGCGGACCTGATCGCCCTCAGCGTTTCCACCTTTGCCGCGCCGGAGAAGCTCGTCGGTCTCAAGGAGATCTATGAGCTGCACGTGGGCAGGGAGACGTTTCATGTCGAGATCGCCGAGGGCCGAATGTGGACCAAGAGCGGTCCGGCGCCAGTTCGCCCCGACCTTGCAGTGACGTGCCGTTTGCGCACGTTCCTCGCCGTGGTCTTCGGCCGCACCCAGGCGATCGACGCAGTCGAGTCGGGCGACCTGACGGTGACTGTCGGATCCAGCGAACTGGCCGAGCGCGCGTTTGACCTTTTGTCCGCTTCCGATCTTGGTTATCCGGTGTACCTGGGGATGTAGCGCGCGAGCGCTCCTGCCGCCGGAACGTGAAGGAGAGATGCCATGAGCTTCAACCTGGCGGCGATGCTTGTTGAGGCAACGCGCGCACAACCGCTGAGCCCGGCCCTCTGGGCGGGTGATGACAGGTGGGACTATCAGCGGCTCGACACGGAGTCGATCCGCTTCGCGAACGGACTCCTGGAGAGCGGCTGTTCAAGGGGCGATGTGGTGGCGATTCAGTCGCCCAACGTCCCGGAGTTCCTGGTCGCCTACTTCGGGACGCTCCGCGCCGGCATGGTCCTGCTGCCACTCAATCCCCTGCTGACCGCAACGGAGACCGCGTTCCTCCTCAACGACGCCCGTGCGGTGGTGCTCTTCGCGCACGAACTCGCCGTCGGTGCCGTCCTCGGGGCCAAGGAGGCCGGCATCCCACTCGTGACGGTTCCCGCAGGGATACGTCACGACGGTGACGACGGCAGGCTCTTCTCGGACTTCCTGTCGGATCACGACCATGGTGGAGCGGACGTTGCCGCCACGGCACCCGAGGACACCGCGGTCCTGCTCTACACGAGCGGCACCACAGGGAAACCGAAGGGAGCCGAACTCACTCACTTCCAGCTGTTCATGAACTGCACCGCCAGTGCTGACGTGTTCGAAGCGAAACAGGATGACGTCATCCTTCTCGCCTTGCCGCTGTTCCACGTTTTCGGCCTCTCCTCGCTCACGAACTCCGCGATCCGGCGCGGCGCCTCGCTCGCACTCGTGCCCCGTTTCGAAGCCTCTGCCGTACTCGACGTCATCGAACGGAAGCGCGTCTCGATCGTGGCCGGTGTGCCCACCATGCTGCACGCCCTGCTGGAGACCCCCGACCGTGACCGTGATCTCAGCAGCATGCGTATGGCGCTGAGTGGAGGTTCACCGATCGCCCCGGATGTCGTCACCCGGTTCGAGGAGAGATTCGCCATCCCGGTGCTGGAAGGTTATGGGCTGACCGAGACGGCCAGCGCTGTGACGTTCAACAGAGCGGCCGGACGCAAGCCCATGTCCGTGGGCCGGCCTCTCTGGGGGACCGAGATGCGCGTGGTGGACAGCGACGGCAACCAGCTTGCGCCGGGTGCCGACCATGTCGGCGAACTCCTCGTCCGCGGACACTCGGTGATGAAGGGCTACTTGCGTCGCCCTGCCGAAACCGCCGAAGTCATCCAGGACGGCTGGTTCCGCACGGGAGACCTGGGCTACGTGGACGACGACGGCTACTACTTCGTCGTCGACCGGATCAAAGACTTGATCATCCGCGGCGGATACAACGTGTACCCGCGCGAGATCGAGGACGTGCTCTACGGGCATCCCGACATCCGAGAGGCCGCCGTCATCGGATCACCCGACGACCGGCTCGGGGAGGAAGTCGTCGCGGTGGTCGCCCTGCGCGAGGGGAGCGAGATCAGCGCCGAAGACGTCATCGGCCACTGCAGGCAGCGCCTCGCCGCCTACAAATACCCGAGGGTCGTGCGATTCGTCGAGACGCTCCCGAAGGGCCCCACGAACAAGATCCTCAAGAGCCGGCTGCGCTGATTCCCTCTGGAACTGCTATGCGCCCCGGGCCAGATCGTCGGTCCCCAATGGCAAGGCATCGGGTGCGGCCGAGCCCTTGCTCATGATCCCGCCGACCAACCGAACGGAGAAGGCCGTGAATCCCGCCCTGTCATTCGAGCCATTGAGTCCCGTGTCCTTCCTGGACCGGTCGGCCGCGGTGTTTCCCGAGCGCACGGCTGTGATCGACGGGGACCAGCGTTTCACGTACGCACAGCTGCACGACCGGTGCCGTCGGCTCGCCGGCGTTCTGGCCCCGCTCGCGAACGGTGACCCGGTCGCGGTACTGGCACCCAACACGCACATCATGCTCGAGGCCCACTACGGAGCCCCGTGGGCCGGTGCGCCCCTGGTCACGATCAACACCAGACTCTCCGCCCCCGAGGTGCGTTACATCCTCGAGCACTCGGAGAGCGCGGTGCTCCTGCAGGACCCGCAGTTCGACGACCTCGTGGCCACGGCGATCGACGGGATGCCGCATCCGCCCCTGATCGTGCGCGCCGGCCCCGGAGACGACGGCGCCTACGAACAACTCCTCGCCGCCGCCGCACCGACGGCCGTCCCCTTGCCCGATGAGGGCGCGCTGCTGTCCATCAACTACACCTCCGGAACGACTGGTCGTCCCAAGGGCGTCATGTACCAACACCGTGGCGCCTATCTCCAGGCACTCGCGATGGTCACGCACACTCAGCTGAGCACAGCGTCCGCCTACCTCTGGACCCTGCCCATGTTCCACTGCAACGGCTGGTGCTTCCCATGGGCGGTGACCGCCGCCGGAGGCACACACGTATGCCTGCCGAAGGTGGAGGCTTCCGAGATCTGGCGGCTCATTCACGACGAACACGTCACACACCTCTGCGGTGCCCCTGCCGTGCTCTCCATGGTGGTGAACGCCCCGGAGGCCAAGCGCGACACGGACGGCGTCATCCGGTTCCTGACCGGCGGGGCGCCACCGAGCCCCACCCTGCTCGCAGCCGCGGATGCACTGCGTTTCGACGTCACGCATCTGTACGGGCTCACCGAAACGTACGGGCCGTCAGTGCTGTGCGACTGGCACCCCGAATGGAATGGCCTCGCCCCCGAGGAACAGTCCCGGCTTCGCGCCCGGCAGGGCGTGTCCAACATCGTCGGCCTCACCGCCCGCGTGGTAGCCAACGGAGTGGACGTACCCGCGGACGGCACCACGATCGGTGAGATCAGGTTGCGCGGCAACAACCTCATGCTGGGCTACCTCAAGGACGCCGCCGCCACGGCCGCGGCCGCACCGGACGGCTGGTTCCGGACCGGTGACCTCGGTGTTCGCCACCCCGACGGATACATCGAGCTCAGGGATCGCAGCAAGGACGTCATCATCTCCGGTGGAGAGAACATCACCTCGATCGAGGTCGAGCAGGCCATCGCCAGCCATCCGGCAGTCCTCGAAGTCGCCGTGGTCGGTGCCCCGGACGACCGCTGGGGCGAGGTGCCGGTCGCGTACACCGTGCTGCGCCCCGATGCGGTCGCCACCGAGCAGGAGATCATCGACCACGTCAAAGACCGCATCGCACGATTCAAGGCGCCCAAGCGGGTCGTCTTCGGAGAACTGCTGAACCTCCACCGGGAAGATCCAGAAGTACCTGCTCCGCGAAAACGAGCGGGCTGCCGGCTCACTGGCTCCCCTTGCCTCCGATGGCGCGGAGGAGGAAGGGCAGTAGGCGGTCGGCCGTCTCCGCCGCCGAGCCGGCGTCCACTTCGTCCGGCGGCAGCGGGGTGAGGAAGAACCTGCTCATCATGGGACCGACGACCAGGTCGCCGAGCAGATCGGCGTGCTCGACAGGTGCGATTTCACCCCGGTCCACCGCACGTTGCACGATCTCCTCCATACGTAGGCGAACGGGCAGCACGAACGCCTTCGTGAGGGCGTCGGCCAGGGCGGCGTTGCGCCCACCCTCGGCGATCAGGGACCGCAACACCCCTCCCTCCTTCCCGGTCATCGAGGCTGCCTTGTCCCGGAGCAGGGCACGCAGATCCCCTTCGAGGGTGCCGGTGTCGGCAGGTGCCGTGAGCTCCTGGGAGTAGGCCGCGGCAGCGTCGACGACCAGGAACTCCTTGGACGGCCAGCGGCGGTAGAGGGTGGCGGTGGACACTCCGGCGCGGGCCGCCACGGCGGCGGTGGTCAAGCCGCCGTAGCCGCTCTCGCCCAGGACGGCCAGAGTCGCATCCAGCAACGCCCGGTCCCGGTTGGCATCGCGGGGACGGCCCCGGCGTGCCGCCGACTCGGTCATCGGTCATCCCCCGAAGAGACACGGCGAGCCACATGCGGGCCGGAGCGCTGGACGGGTCGTTCGAAGAGTTCAGAAAGCGTGGGAGGGGTCACACCGGAAAGCGTACCTCAATACGAAACGAAATGCTTTCGTTTCGTATATGCTTCGGGGCATGCCTACCAACCACGTGGACCTCGACTCCACGACAGACCACGCGGCACAAACCGTCACCCGCCTGCGCGCCACCTTCAACACCGGACGCACCAAGCCCCTCTCGTGGCGGAGGCAGCAGCTGCACGCGCTGCGGCAGATGCTGGCCGAACATGAGGACGTGTTCGCAGACGCGCTGCACACCGACCTCGGCAAGAACGCGACCGAGTCGCACGTCATGGAGATCGGCTTCCTCATCAAGGAGATCGACCACACCCTGCGCCACCTCGACCGGTGGACGCGCCCGAGCAAGGTCTCCGTACCTCTGGTGCTCGCGCCGGCCCGGGCCTGGACCGTTCGCGAGCCGCTGGGCACAGTGCTGATCATCAGCCCCTGGAACTACCCGCTGAATCTGGCGCTGGCGCCCCTCGTCGGCGCACTGGCCGCCGGTAACTGCGTCATCCTCAAGCCCAGTGAAGTCGCACCCGCGACCTCGGCCGCGCTCGCCCACTGGCTGCCCCGGTTCCTGGATCCGGAGGCCGTGGCCGTCGTCGAGGGGGGCGTACCCGAGACGACCGCCCTGCTGGAACAGCGGTTCGACCACATCTTCTACACCGGCAACGGCACGGTGGGACGCATCGTCTTGGCTGCCGCGGCCCGTCATCTCACCCCGGTCACCCTGGAGTTGGGCGGCAAGAGTCCCGCCGTCGTCGAACCCGGTGCCGACCTCGCGACGGCCGCCCGTCGCATCGCCTGGGCCAAGTTCATGAACGCCGGCCAGACCTGCGTCGCGCCCGACTACGTGCTCGCCGTCGGACAGGCGGGCACCGACATCGAGTCGCACCTGGCCGCAGCCATCCGTGAGATGTACGGCACCGATCCGGCCCGGAGCGCCGACTACGGCAACATCATCAACGAGCGCCACTTCGACCGGCTGGCCGGTCTGCTCAACGACGGCCGGACCGTTGTCGGCGGCGACCACGACCGTCCCACCCGTTACATCGCCCCCACCGTTCTCGCGGACGTCGACCCCGACTCGGCCGTGATGCGTGACGAGATCTTCGGTCCCATCCTGCCCATCGTGCGCGTCCCCGACCTGGACGCGGCGATCGCCTTCATCAACGAGCGGGACAAGCCGCTGGCTCTCTACGCCTTCACCGCATCCAAGCGCTCCAAGCAGCGGCTGATCGCGGAGACATCCTCCGGCGGCTTGGTCTTCGGCGTCCCGACCGCTCAGCTCGGCGTGCCCGGTCTCCCCTTCGGTGGCGTCGGCGAGAGCGGCATGGGCCAATACCACGGCGCACACTCCTTGGACACCTTCAGCAACATCAAGTCAGTCCTCGACAAGCGGCTCACCCCGGACACCATGGGCGTGACCTATCCGCCCTACACCCGCCGCAAGGACCGCATCCTGCGACGGATCACGTGACGGCTTGCGGCACGTGCTGGTCCGAAGCCGTTGCGATGTCGCCGACAGCCTCCTGGAGTCTGACCGTGCCCATGCCCGGAATTGCTCATGAAGTGCGAGCGAGGTCAGGTCTAGGCCTGAGATGACGCTGCCCGCCCCTCCCTCTCGGCAAGTCTTTGCGAAAACTGGAGTTCACCATGGATGGGTTTCATCCCTTCCGCGTATTGCGGGCCCGAGGCCTGTGGATCGTCAACGGCGTCGTCACGGGCGTCCTGGCCTTGTTGTTCGCGGTCCTCTACATCGGTGCCAACGTCGATCCGGTCGGCCACCTGCACAAGCTGCCCGTCGGCCTGGTCAACGCAGACAAGGGCGCGAATGCCGGCGGCGAACACGTCAACCTGGGGGCGCGGACAATCGAGTCGATCACGAAATCGAATGCCGGTGGAGACGCGATCGACTGGAAGGTGATGGACGAGCAGAAGATGAACAAGGAACTCGGCCAAGGCAAGCTGTTCGGCGCGCTGGTCGTTCCCGGCGACTTCTCCTCCTCGACCACCACGCTGATCAGCACCGCGGCCGACAAGAAGCCGGTACGCCCGACGCTGACGGTGGTGACCAACCAGTCCGCCGGAAGTCTTGGCTCCAGCTTGGCACGGTCGGCCACGACGGAAGCGGCCAAGAACGCCTCAAGTCAGGTGGGCAGGGAGCTGAGTGCGCAGGCCGGAGCCGAGCGGACGAAGCTGCCTCCGGCGGAGCGCCTCCTACTGGCCGACCCGGCAGTCGTCACCGTGAAGGACGGGCACCCGCTTCACTCGCACAGTGGTCTCGGCATGACCGCCTTCTACTACGCGCTGGTCCTCGTGGTCTGCGGCATGCTTGCCGCCAATGTCATCAGCGGCCAGGTGGACCACGCCCTCGGCTACACCCACAACGACATGGGGCCGCTTCGCAAGCACCGCCCGCTGATCCGTGCGAGCCGGGTACAGACCCTCGCCATCAGCAGCACCCTCATGGCCGGCCTCTCGGTGCTCATGGGCAGCCTGGTGCTGGCGGGAGCGGTCGGCATGGGGATGGATGTCTCCCACGTGCCCCTGCTGTGGCTGTACTCGGTGTGCGCGATCGCGGTCGCCGGGATCGGCGGGCTGGCCCTGCTCGCTGTCTTCGGCACGCCCGGCATGCTGCTCGTTGCGCTGATCTTCGTCGCGATGGCCGTGCCGACGGCCGGTGCCACCATGCCCATAGAGGCGCTGCCCGGGTTCTTTCGCTTCCTCGCGGAGTTCGAGCCGCTGCGGCAGATCACCGACGGTGTCCGTTCGATCCTCTACTACGACGCCCAGGGCGACGCGGGCCTGACCCGGGGCTGGGCCATGCTGGCGATCGGCCTCGTCGCAGCTTCCCTCTTCGGCTTCGGTGTGACCCGGCTGTACGACCGGAAGGGGCTGCACCGCATTCCCTCCGAGGTGGAGAAGCCGACGCAGGCGGGGGTTCCGGCGTAGCCGAACGGGTGCTTCCGCGGTCGTGTGCCGTTGAGGGACCGCTCAGGTCGCCTGGATGAGCTGTTCGGCCCAGATGGTCTTGCCCGTAGGCGTATACCGAGTGCCCCAGCGCTCGGTGAGCTGGGCGACCAGCAGCAGGCCGCGGCCTCCCTCGTCGCTCAGCCGGGCCCGCCGCAGGTGAGGGCTGGTGCTGCTGCCGTCGGAGACCTCGCACGTCAGTGTCCGGTCCTTGATCAGTCGTAGCCGGATCGGGCCTGTGGCGTAGCGGATGGCGTTGGTGAACAACTCGCTGACGACGAGCTCCGTGATGAATGCGGCGTCCTCGAGCCCCCACTCGGTGAGACGGTCGCAGGCGCGTTTACGTGCCTCAGTCACCGCTGCGGGGTCGCTGGGCAGGTCCCAGGAGGCCAGACTCTCCTGGCCGAGTGGTCGAGCACGGATCAGCAGGAGGGCGACGTCGTCGGCTTTGCCTTCGGGGTGTTGCATGTCGAGGACGGTGTCGCAGAGGGCTTCGAGCGAGGGCTCCGGTCGGGCGAGTGCCTGGCACAGGCTGCGGGTGCCTTCGTCGATGTCGTGATGGCGACTCTCGACGAGGCCGTCGGTGAACATGGCCAGGAGGCTGCCTCCGGGCAGGGTGAGCTCCGTCGCCTCGAAGGGCAGGCTGCCCAGCCCAAGGGGAGGGCCGACAGGCATGTCGATGACACGGGCCGTTCCGTCCGGTCCGATCAGGACGGGGGGGGGTGCCCGGCCCGGGCCAGGGAGCACGTGCCGGAGACGGGGTCGTAGACGGCGTACAGGCAGGTGGCGCCGATGTCACCGGGGATCTCTGCGGTCTCGTCGGCGCCATCGATGTCTTGCGGGAGCCCGGAGTGGGTGACGATGTCGTCGAGGTGGGTCAGGAGCTCGTCGGGTGCGAGGTCGATGTCGGCGAGGGTGCGCACCGCCGTGCGGAGGCGGCCCATGGTCGCTGAGGCAGAGATGCCGTGTCCTACGACGTCGCCGACAACGAGGCCTACTCGTGCCCCGGGAAGGGGGATCACGTCGAACCAGTCGCCGCCCACCCCGGCGCTGCCGCCGGCGGGAACATAACGGGACGCGGTCTCCACGGCCGGGTGGACAGTTGGCCCACGAGGCAGCAGGGACTGCTGGAGCGCCAGTGCGATGCCGTGCTCGCGGGTGAACCGGCGGGCGTTGTCCAGACAGACCGCAACCCTGGCCACAAGGTCCTCGATGACGGTCAGGTCGTCGGGGCCGAAGGGGTCGGGGGAGGACGAATGCCTGAGGAAGAGGGCCGCTCCGAGGATCACGCCGCGGGCTCGGATGGGCACCGCGAGCAGGGAGCACGTCCCGAAGGCGTCTGCGTACGCCGCCTGGGCGGCGTCCTCGGCAAGCCACCGAACGATGTCAGGATCCTTGATGTCGTGCAGCACCGGGCGGCCGGTGGCCTGGCACCGGGCGATCGGAGACGACCGCGGATGGGTGTGGATCGCTCCGACGCCGAGTACCGCGTCGGGTGGGAGTGGGGTGGTGCCCCCGTGCGCGGCCCGTCGCAGCGCGACGGGTCCCGCGTGGGGGCCGGGGCCGGGCAGTGCACCATGGAAGACCTCGTCCAGCAGGTCGACGCTGACGAAGTCGGCGAAGCGGGACACCCTCACCGTCACGTCGACGAGCTCCTGGGCGGTGCCGGTCACATCCAGAGTCGCGCCGATGCGGGTCCTGGCCTCGTTGAGCAAGGCCATCCGCTCGCGGCTGTGGTACTGCTCGGAGTAGTCGTTCCCCACCAGACCCACCGCGTGCACTCGGCCGCTCTCGTCCTTGAGAGGGAAGACATCCACGGCCCAGGCGTGTGCTTTGGGCTCATGCGGAAGTGCTACGAAGAGTTCGGTGTACTCGGGCTTCCCTGTCTCGCCGACCCGAAGGATCCGCCGTTCTGCCTCCTCGAACGCAGAACCGTGAAGGAACTCGGTGGGACGCCGACCGCGAACTTCGCTCTGGCCGAGGCCCACCGCTCGCCGCATGACCTCGTTCGCCCACAGCAACCGCCCGTCGCGATCGTAGATCGAGAGGGAGAGGGACTGCTGCTCCAGCATCCACCACATGAGGTCCTGCAGTTTCCCCGTTGCCGGTGACGGCACGATCGTCACGAGGAAGCCCTGCTGCTGCGTGGCGCCCAGCAGCGGGCTCAGGTGGGCTCTTGTACCCAGCAGACTGCCGTCGCGATGCCGGAACGTGGTCCCGTCGGTGGCGAACAGCTCGGCCAGGGGACTGCCGATGATCTCCGCAGGGGTGTACCCCAGAAGTTCCTGAGCCTCGCGGCTCCAGTAGGCCACACATCCGTTCCCGTCCGTGACGGCTATGGTGACGGACTCATTGCGGTTGGCCTCGTCCGGGTGACCGGTGTGTCGCTCGGGCAGCCCGCTGATGCGATGCATGGCGTACCTGGCCCTCCTGCCTCATGACAGGCATTACCCACGATCGTCCGAGAAGCGGCCGAGGGCAAGGCGGAAGGGCGTCGTCATCTGAGAGCCCGTGGTGCCGTGCCGTTGGGTGATGTCGGCCCAGCCCTGTGCTGCTTCCGGGGCCGGTTCAGTACCAGCGGCTGGAAGGCTGTCGCCCAGGCCTTCCAACGGTGCAGTCCACGAGGCAGGGGTCGGCGAGCCGTTGCAGAGCCCGGTAGCTGGTGGCGCGGGACACCGAGGAAGGACTGACGAGTTCCCCGACCGTCTGGTGGGGGCGCTGGTGGAGAGCGCTGATGAGCATGAGGGCGGCGCTGCCGAGGCCGTGGTGGCGAAGGCGTCGTGCCCCATCAAACGGGCGATGACGGTGGAGTCGATGTCGGCCGTCGCGCCGGTCTCAGGTGGGGTCCACAATCGTCTGGGGGCAGGCCCGGCCGGCCAGGTCGGATCGGTTACCCGTCAGCCGATGCCGAGGTGGATGCGGAAGTGGTCTCGCGCTGCTGTCGAACACTGCTCGAACCTGGGCCCGTCGTAGACGCTGAAGTGCCCGCCGTCCGTGACAAGAATCCCCTTCGGCTCGCGCGCTTGTTCGTAGGCAGCGAAGGCGAGTTCGGCCGGAGCTGTCACGTCGTACCGGGCCACGATCATCAGGAGCGGCGTCGGCGAAACGCGGCTGATGTGGCTGCTGGGGTCGTACTCACCGACGAGCTCAATGCTTCGTACAGTCAGTTCGTTCCGCCAGCTGGGCTCCGGTGAGGCGTTGGCGGTGTAATAGGCGTTTGCCTCGGCCATCGGCATGACGGCCTCGCCGAACGGGTTGTCCGAAACCACGGGAATGACGGTGGGCTCGCCGCCGGCGAAGCGATGCGACCGGTCTGCCTGCAGCTGCTCGCGAAGCGGGGCGGCGAAGTCGGGCCGGACAGTCCGCGCCAGGCTGAGGGGGCCGGAAACGAAGGGAACCTGCGAGACGACTGCCTTCACGCGTCGGTCGTTCGCCGCCACCGTAAGGACATGGCCACCGGAGAAGCTCGAACCCCAGATGCCTACCCGATCCGGGTCGACCTCGGGCCGAGTGACAGCGTAGGAGATCGCGTTCTTGTAGTCGCGATACTGCAGGACGGGGTCGAGCTCCTGGCGTGGGGTCCCGTCGCTCGCCCCGAAGTTCTGATGGTCGTAGACCACGACGTTGAGGCCTCCTGCGGCGAAGACCTCAGCGTATTCGCCGAGGCCCATCTCTTTGACGCCTGAGATCCCGTGCGCCATCACGATGACCGGCGCGGGCCCTGCCGCGTTCTGTGCGGGGTAGAACCATCCGCGCAGCGTCGTGCCGAGCTCACCGGTGAACTCGATGTCTTCGCGATCCATGTCCTCGTCCGTCCATAGTCGGTCGTCGCCTCACCTGGAGACCTACACGACGACGCTAAGTAGCGCTGACGGGCCTGTCGTGGAACGGGCGTGCCACGAACTGGAATCGCCGTGCCTCCATCAGACGAGGGGGCGGACCGCTGCTGAGCCGTGCAGGTTGCGATAGTCACCGGGCGACAGGCCGTATGCGCGCCGGAACTGCCGCCCGAGGTGGCTCGCATCGCTGAATCCCCATCGTTGCGCGATCGAGGCGATGGATCGACGGGTGTTGACGACGTCGTCGCGTGCCGCTGCCAGACGGCGGCTCCGCACGACGGATCCGACGGTGTCCCCGGTGGACGCGAAGGCGCGGTGGACGGTGCGCGGGGCGACACTGTGCGCCGCGGCCAGGTCGGCGACCCTGATCGCTCCCAAAGAGAGGTGGTCGACAATCCACGCCTCGAGTTGACGCCGGAGCAGAGCCGGGAAGCCATCATCAACCACCTCGCTTCTGCCCGCTCTGACGATGCCGGCGACAAGCGAAAGCAGGGCGCCACGCGTGCTCTCGATCTCCGTGACGGTCATCTGCTCGATGCTGCAGTCAATACCTGCGAGAAAACCCAACAGCAGGCGCGCCAACGGGTTGCCGTCATCTCGCACCACCGGCCTCACCGGAATGCGGCCCGCGGTGTCGTGGAGGCCCAGAGCGACGGCGGGCACGCGCAACGAGCGCATGGCCATCGCTTGAGGCACGACAAAACGCCCCGGTGTGCGGGTACTCAGGAGGACGAGCGCCCCTGGGCGTAACACGACGGTGCCGTCGGCTGTGTGCATGACTTGGACGCCGGACAAGGCGGTGATGAGCAGCAGGGCATCGCCGTCACGTCGCATGTCGCTGCTGCGCCGGGCGCCCTCGACCGATGGGCAGATCCAGTCCGTGAGAAGAAGGTCGCCGATGTTGCGCTCGCGCAGGGCGATGCCGCTGATCCCGCTGTGGCCCCTGGCGCCCACATCGACGCTCGGAATGCGAGCCCGGACGGTGCGTCGCCACTGCTCATCGACTTCATCGGCGAGCGGCGACGTGGCCGCATCGCCCTCATGGCACCAGAGCGTCACGGATAACCCGCCTTCATCGACGCAGGTAAAGGAGAGGGGAAGCCAGGGCGGCATGTCGCCCGCGAGACCAGACGAACCGCTGCGACGCACAGTCCTGACGGGGGCCGACGTCTGGTTTTCGGCTCCCGCCAGGGGCGTCGGACCTACTGCAGCCCGAGCATCGCAGCGCCGAAAACGACGGTCGTCCCGTTGGCTCGGGTCGGGTTCGCCTCGACCATCCGGGCGATGAACTGGGCCGCGCTCGGGCCGTCGGCGAGCAGCCGGTCGGCCAACTCCACATAGGCGATCGTGTCGGCCAGGGGACTGGCGTCGTCGATCGCGTCCTCGCGCCTGTGCGCGGCGATGACGATCTCAGGCTTGCGGCTCTGGATCTCGTTGAGGGTCTGGATCCAAGCCTGGCGGATGCCGTGGTCACTGTCGGCAAGAATGGGGTGCACGTCGTTGTAGGCGATATCGCCCACGATGGCAGCAGCCAGTTCGGGCACCCAGAGGTAGGACGACTCGCTCAGGTCGGACTGTCCCGCCGGTACGGCGATCAGCTCGTGGCCCTCGAGGTCGATGCGATGGTCGGCCAGCGGTTCGGGGACGATCACCTTCGAGCCGATCTCGTCGATGAAGAACGCGGCGTACGTCGCGCGATCACGACCGGTGGCCTTCTCCTCGGCGATGAAGCGAGCCGTCGCCTCGGTGGACACCACCTTCGCGTCGGGGAAACGCTCAAGCAGAGTCGCGGTGCCGAAATAGTGGTCGATGTGGCCGTGGGTGATGTAGATCGCGGTGAGCCGCTTGCCGGTCCGCTCGATCCAGTCGGCGAGCCTCTTGGAGTCCTCGATCGTGGGCACGGTGTCAACCAGGACGGCGTCATGCTCGCCCGCGATCAACGTGACCGAGGTGGGCGGCCACGTCCACCCGCCTTCGGGGGCGTCGACCGGCAGCGGGATCTTCAGGGGACGCGCTGGCGCGGTGAACGTGCTCAGGGTCAGTGCGGTGCTCATGCTGGGTTCTCCATCTCTATGGAAGAAATGGAAGAAGGTGCCTCGACAGGGCCCGGCGGGCGGTCGCTCCCGTGATACGGGATCGGCCTCCGGGCCTGTCTCATGGGCCGAGCCCGTCCCGACAGGTTGACCCGCGGGGCCGTCCTTCTTCGCATACGCCCCCAGTGACGGGGTGTCAGGTACAGGGTGGCGGCGTCTGGCCCGAACTGGTCAAGTTCGTGACGGGCCCGGGTGGTTCGTCGCCTGGAACGGCGTCCTTCCCCGCGCGTGCACTGGTCGCGCCCGACGTTACGGAGGCGGGGCTGGAAGCGGATCCGTCACCGTAGGGGTTACGGAGTTGCCGAAGGTCTGTGCACATGTGGTGCCGTTGGGTGACCCCGGGGGCTACTGGGGCTCGCTGCGCAACGCTGGGAAGACACCGCCGCCTACGGCACGGAGTCCCACCATGGAGATGACCCCAGGAGGCGCCGCAACCTGCTGCACGGCGCGCTGGCTGCCGACCTCACCGCTCCGGCGCTCGCGGCCCTCACCGCAGCCCGGACCGACGTAACGGGTACGGCTAGCACGGACACGTGGCACCTCCATGGGGCCAGTTGGCCATACCGCCTCACCAGGACCGGCATCACCAGGCCATTTGTCAGGCGGTGTGGGTGGGGTAGTCGGTGTAGCCGGCCGCGCCGCCGCCGTAGAAGGTGGCGGGGTCGGGGGTGTTCAGCGGCGCGCCGGCGCGTACGCGCTCGACCAGGTCGGGGTTGGCGAGTGCCATCGAGCCGACGGTGATGACGTCGGCGAGGCCGTCCTCGATGTCCTTGGCGCGGGTGGCGATGTCGGTGCCGGCCCGGTTGAGGATCAGTGTGGTCGGCCAGAGCTTGCGAAGAGTGTGGAGGAGTTCTTCGTCGCCGGCGCCGGTGTGCAGGTAGGCGAGGTTGAGGGGGGCGAGGGCGCGCAGGAGGTGCGGGTAGAGCTCGTGGGAGTCGCTCTCCGAGAGGTCGTTGAGGTTCAAAGGGTTGCCGGGGCCGATCCGGAAGCCGGTGCGGCCGGCGCCGATCTCGTCGGCCACGGCGGTGGCGACTTCGACGGCGAAGCGGATGCGGTTGTCGAGGGAGCCGCCGTACTGGTCGGTGCGCTGGTTGGCGCTGGGGAAGAGGAACTGGTGCACGAGGTAGCCGTTGGCGCCGTGGATTTCGACGCCGTCGGCGCCGGCCTCGATGGCGGCCGCGGCGGCGCGGCGGAAGTCGTCGACCGTGGCGGCGACCTCCTCGGTGGACAGCGCGCGCGGTACCGGCATCTCCTGGGGCCCGGACGCGGTGAACGTGGTGCCCGTCGGCTTGATCGCGGAGGGGGCGACCGGTTGCCGGTGGTGGGGGGTGTTGTCGGGGTGGGAGATCCGTCCGGCGTGCATGAGCTGGATGACGATGCGTCCGTCGGCCTTGTGTACGGCGTCGGTGACCTTGCGCCAGCCGGCGATGTGCTCGTCGGTGTAGATGCCCGGGGTCACCGGATAGCCCTGGCCGTCGGCGGAAGGCTGGGTGCCCTCCGTGATGATCAGCGCCTGCGAGGCGCGCTGGGCGTAGTACTCGGCGTTCAGTTCGGTCGGCACGCCGTCCGGGGTGGCCCTGCTGCGGGTCATGGGGGACATCGCCAGCCGGTGCGGCAGGGGGATGTCTCCGACGGTGGTCGGGTTCCACAGGGCGTTCAACATGAGTGTCTCCTCAAATCAAGGGTGAGAGAGGTCTGCCGGGATGGCGGGCTGCCGCGAGTGGCGCGTACGCGGTGACCGGCCGGACGGATCCGGTGAAAACTGCAATCGTGAAAGGCAAGCTGCGTGGAGGGGCGGTCAACGGGGCGGACGGGTTTGCCGCGCACATGACCGCCACCATGCGGTGCTGGGCGCCGGCTGTTTACACAAAGAGGGGGGAAGCCGAGCGCCTCGGTCGTCTACCACGCCGGAGGACGCATCGGTCCTGTGCAGCAGATGCAGCAGCGGCTGTGCCGTTGTCGCGAAGGGATTCCCACACGGAGGTCGGAGCTGCGGTCAGCCGCGGCAGCGATCGGCCGGGACCTGCTGCGACAGGTTCGGGACGAGCGCCTGACGCGCCTTCTGTCGGAACCCGCTTGCGGTTCGGAAGCGGGCGCACGAGCTCCTCGCCTTGCGAAACGGGGAGGTCAGGTTGGGCGGGTTTCGACAGCCCGGCTGGCGGCTGTGCTCCTGTCCTCGCGTTCCTGTGCGAAGGCCGCGCTGAGTTCACCCGTCACGTCGTTCATGGTGAACGGCTTGCCGCACCCTTCACACACGGTGCCGCTCAGGCCCACCTCGCGACCGCATGCCGTGTGGATCTGGCGGACGGCGACTTCTTCCCCGGGCTCTTTGCACCAGGTCTCGCCCCATGCACGTAGGGCGAGCAGCACCGGGGCGAAGGCTTCGCCCTTGTCGGTGAGGTGGTACTCGTAGCGGCGGGGCCTTTCGCTGTAGGCGCGGCGTTCGAGCATGCCATCAGCCTCCAGCCGCTTGAGACGGTTGGTCAGCATCTGCGGGGACGCCAGGGTCTGGGCCTGAAGAGAGTCGAAGCGGCGGTTGCCCATCGACAGCTCCCGCATGATCACCAGTGTCCAGCGGTCCCCGATCACCGCGCTCGAACGCGCGATGGGACACACCGTGCTCGTGATCTCCGACCAGCCGCCCACACCAACACCCTCCTCCTGAACTCGTTCCGCCCTCCCATCATCGCAGAGATCGAGCGAGTAGCTATGAAAAATCGAGTCGGTGATCATCCAGGGTCTGCCGCGCCAGGGGTGCTGGGCGTCGTGCCGGCGCAGCAGATCAGTTCGCGGCCAGCCTGGTGAGGGCCTTGCGTCCCATGCTGGCCGCATAGAGCGGAGTCTCACGCTGGTTGTGGGCGTGGGTCGCGGCCTGCTGTTGCGCGGCGGCGTCGTCAAAGCTCACGCCACCCTGAGCGAGAAGGTCCAGGAAGCCTTGGGTGGGGCGGACGGTCACGGTGTTGATGAAACGGCAGGTTTTGTCATCGATCGGCTCCACCCGCAGGTCCCAGGTGACGTGGGCTTTGGTCCAGACGCCTGCTGTCTGTGCATCGGACAGCGACACCATGTGGCAGTGGTGCGGCTCGTGCACCTCGGCCACGTAGTGCTGGATGACGAGGCTGCCACCGACGTTCTCCACATTGATGGACATCGGGCGCCCGTCATCCGTGGTGGTCCGGCCCGCAGCGATGTGTTCGCCCGGCGCGCAGCGCTGGTACTCCGCGTCGGGCAGGTTCAGCACCCAGTCCGCGATGTCGACCGTCTCGATCGGAGCATCGACCGTAGCCGTCACCTCTGACGCGGTCATCAGCAAGTTGTGTATCACCTGGTCGTTCGACATGATCTGGTCCTTTCTCAGCGCAACGCACTGCATGAGCAGCGAGTACGGGCGCTTCGCGTCACGGTTTCCCAACTGCGGCGTTCACCAGGCAGGGTGACGGCAAGTCAGGTCATCAGTAGTTCTGCGGTGAGCGTCAGGCTGCCTGCGTCCCCTTGAACGCGGTGACGATCTCGTCGGCGGTCACGATGGCGTGGGCGTAGGTCGGGCCGTTCAGTTCGTGGGCCGCGTGGAGCATTTCCCGGGTCCACGCGGCGGTCGCTCCGCGCACCAAGGTCACGTGGTACCCCAGCTCCATGGCGAAGCGGCTGGTCGACTCGATGCAGGTGTTGGCCAGCATGCCGATGCTCACGACATGGGTGATGCCGTGCTTCTTGAGTTGGAAGTCGAGATCGGTATTGGCGAATCCGCTCTGCGCCCAGTGCTCGAGGACGACGACTTCGCTCTCCTGGGGAGCGAAGTCCGGGTGCCATTCGCCGCCCCAGCTTCCCGCCTCGAATATCCGCGCTTCGTTGCCGCCGGCCTGGTCCCGGTTGAGGTAGTTCCAGTTCGCGTAGTTGCCCTCGCGCCAGCGACGGTGCGGGACGACGAAGACCTGGACGCCGGCTGCACGCGCCGCGGCCGTCACCGCGCGCAGGTTGTCGAGCAGACCGACCTCCGTGGCGACCTCTTCGACGTAGGGCCACATCTTCCCCCCTTCGGAGAGGAAGTCGTTGTAGGGGTCCACCAGGAGCAGCCCTGTATGCGCCGGTTCGTACTGCGTATCGGTCATGAGCAGTGCCTCCAGTAGCGCCAAGGAGTCCGTGCCTTGCGCGACGTAACGCTCGCTCGGCTGGTCCCCACAGTAGCTCAGAAAATCATAGTCAGTAACTCTCTTTTTCATATTTAGAGGAGAGGTGTTGGCATGGATGGCTGGTCGGGGATCACGAGCACGGTGTGTCTCATCGCGGGTTCGAGCGCTGTGATCGCAGACCCTGGCGTCCCCGCAGATGCTGACCAACCGTCTCAAGCGGCTGGAGGCTGATGGCATGCTCGAACGCCGCGCCTACAGCGAAAGGCCCCGCCGCTACGCGTACCACCTCACCGACAAGGGCGAAGCCTTCGCCCCGGTGCTGCTCGCCCTACGTGCATGGGGCGAGACCTGGTGCAAAGAGCCCGGGGAAGAAGTCGCCGTCCGCCAGATCCACACGGCATGCGGTCGCGAGGTGGGCCTGAGCGGCACCGTGTGTGAAGGGTGCGGCAAGCCGTTCACCACGAACGACGCGTCGTCGAAGCGGCGTACGCCGTTGACGGCGTCACGCAGGATCAGCACGTCCATTTCTCCCCGATCACGTCGAGCGTGCGCTGGACTGGGCAGTTCTCGGTGCTCGCCTCGAGCCACTCCATCCCGCCATCGCATGGGACCTGACTCAATGATTGACAGTCAGGTTTGCGGAAGCTAGCTTCACTTGGGAAAGTCAGCTGACAGTTCAGAGGGAAGGGCGCTGGACCGTGGGGCGAACGCGTACGTATCAATGGGAAGACCCCGAGGCACTGGCACAGGCCGCCGGGAGCATGGCCGGCATCGACTTTTTGCGCGAGTTGCGTGCGGGGCGACTGCCAGGCCCGCCCATCAACTACACCATCGACTTCGCCCTGGACGAGGTGGAGCCCGGCAGAGTGGTCTTCTCGTTGACGCCGGGGGAGGAGCACTACAACCCGATCGGCAGCGTTCACGGCGGCATCTTCGCCACCCTGCTCGACTCGGCGGCTAGTAGCGCTGTCCAGTCGACCCTCCCGCAGGGCATGGCGACCACCTCGCTCGACCTGACGGTGAAGTTCCTGCGACGGGTCACCGTGGACACCGGCCCGGTGCGAGCCATCGGCACGGTCATCAGTAAGGGCTGGCAAACCGCCCTCGCTCAGGCCCAGTTGGTCGACGCCGAGGACCGTCTCCTCGCCCACGCCACCAGCAGCTGCATGCTCTTCCCGGTACCTCCCTCTCAAGCGTGATCCTCGGCGGCGACCGGCGCCGACGAGAGTTCGGCCCGGCACCGATGTACCGATGTCTCCTCTCTCCTCCCTCTCATCGCTCCTCACTGTCGACGTACACAGAGCGATGCTTGTGCGGCGGCCAACTCCCTTGAACTCGGCGCAGAACGTCGGGGTACGAGGTGGTGCAGCTGCGGCGCACGTTGGCGGCGGCCCGTAACTCCTCGGGTGGCCGGGCCGTCGAGCGCCGCAGCCGTATTGAGGGGGCCGAAGCCGGTGGCCCTTCGGGCGCTGGGGCTCTTCGAGGCGTTGATGGCGCTGAAGGAGGGGTGACGGAACAGGCGCATCGGCAGCATCGGGTGCTTGGTGCACAGTTCCCAGGCGACGAAGGCGGCGAGCAGGAGGGCGCCGCCGACAGGCCGCCGAGTACCGGGGTGCTGGTTCAGCCCTTGGCATTGCCGCGGACCAGGGCGTAGACGATGCCGAACAGGCCGCCGCTGGCCAGCACGGTTCCAGTCAGGTCCAGGCTCGGGTGGGGCCGTGGCCCTCGTTCAGGCGCAGCAGGGCCAGAGGAATCAGGGCCAGGCTGATCGGGACGTTCACCCAGAAGATCCACTGCCAGGAGAAATGTTCGGTAAGCACGCCGCGGTTCTTGGACCGGGGGGCGCTCGGCGGTGATGATCGGCAGTCGGATCAGGCGGCACTTCGCACGGCCAGTAGGTGTCCCTGATCCGATGTCATCGGTCTGCCGCCCGAGTCGCGTGGCGACGTTTCGGTCGGCGTGTCAGCCGGCGAGGAAGTTGGCCACTTCGGTGGTGAAGGCCTTGACGTGTTGGAACAGGAAGGCGTGGCCGGCGTCGCTGTAAAGGACCAGGGTGGCCGAGTCGAGGTGCTGGACGGCGACGTAGGAGGCAAGGGCGGGGGCTATCACGTCGCGGACGCCGTTGGCGTACAGGACGGGCTGCTTGATGGCCTCCAGGTTCGCCTGTACCTGCTCGAACGGAACCGCCATGTACTTGGCGATGGCCTCGCGTTGACGCATCGCCGCCGTCTCGGACACCGCAGGGCCCCCGGCGGCCAGTCGTGTCGAGACCTTGGTGAGGTGCTCGACCCCGGCGGCGCGGCCCGCGTCGGTCTCGGGGAAGAACAGGTAGAGCATGTCGTCCGCGCCGGCGTCGGGCTTGGCCATGATGCCCTGCACCTTCTCCGGCAAGGGCTGCGCCCCGGGCACCCGGCCGGGACTGCTGCCCGCCACGACCAGTCTGCGGACGAGGTCGGGCCGCCGCAGCACCACGTGCTGGGCTACGAAGCCGCCCATGGACCATCCGACCAGATCGACCTGCGCCAGGCCGAGGGCCTCGATGAATTCGATGGCGCCGTCGGCGAATCCTTCGACGGAGTCGCGCGGTTCGCCGGGCGTGTAGCCGATCCCGACGTTGTCGAAGAGGATCACGTCGTGGTCGGCGGCCAGGAGATCCAGGAACTCCGGGTCCCAAGAGTCGATGGTCCCGCGGAAGCCGCTCACCAGGACCAGGGGGACGCCGCCCGGTGGCCCCATCCGCCGGTAGGTGAACGTCGCGGAAGCGCCTTCCACGGACAGGTCCTCGGCCTTGTCCGCCAGATAGGTACTCATGATGTTGTTCTCCTCTGTGCCCGATGTGCCTGTGAAATCTGGTCTGTTGGGGCGCGCGTCAGTCGGCTGTCTTTTTGGTTTGCGGATCTCGTGCCGAAGGCCCGGTTGTGGAAAGGCGGGGCGCCTCGTGCGGACGCGTGAGGCCCACGGGTCGACGGTCGGCGCGGTCACGGCTTGGGGGCCTGACGACGGTTGAGTGGTCCTCGGCGTCCTGCCGCGCCGCTGCCCTCGCGTCGATGGCGCGACGGCGCGGGCGTGGGGCACCGAGCATCGGCATCGACGGGGATGCCTTCGGCGGTGAGGGCGAGTGAGGCGCGCTGTGTGTGGTGGCCGATGTTCGCCTCGTCGGCAGGACTTCGGGGTGCCTACCTTGCGCCTTGATGCAGTCGGCAGTCGGTGTGATCAGCGTAGGGCTGAAGGCCGATTAGATTACGTGCGTAATATTAAATGGTCGATCCGTGGATGGCAAGTAGGCCGTCATTTCTGGGGTCCATCGTTGCCGTCGGCGGACTCAGTCCATCAACAAGAAGTGGCCGGGTAGCGGGGCTGTCGCCTTTGCGGCCTCGCGGCAGCGGGCTATGGCCAGGCATGTGTGCGGCGTGGGTTCAAGCGGTGCGCCGTTTCATCGCCGCGCTCGCGGATCGGCACGTGTAGTGGCGCTCAGTGCGTGGGGGACAGGGCGCCGCGGAAGGTGCGCCGGTAGGCGAGCGGTGAGACGCCGATGGCGGCATGCAGGTGCTCCCGTAGCGATGTGCCGCCGGCGAAGCCGACTTGGCCGGCGATCTCGTCCACCGGCAGATCGGTGGTCTCCAGGAGGTGCCGTGCCCGGTCGACGCGCTGCTGGATCAGCCAGCGTCCCGGGCTCATGCCCACCTCTTCGGTGAATCGGCGGGCAAAGGTGCGCAGGCTCATGTGGGAGTGCTCGGCGAGGTCCGTCAGAGTCATGGGCTCATGGAGGTTCTCCAGGGCCCACTGGCGGGCGGTGGCCGTTCCGCTGCCGGTGGCCTCGGGCACCGGGTGCTGGATGTACTGCGCCTGCCCTCCCTCACGCCACGGCGGGACGACACACATACGGGCCACCTGGTTGGCGACCGCACTGCCGTGATCCTTGCGGATGATGTGCAGGCAGACGTCGAGCCCGGAGGCGGCACCGGCCGAGGTCAGCACATCTCCGTCGTCGACGAAAAGGACGTCGGGGTCCAGTGCGACCTGGGGGAAGCTGGCGCGGAAGAGGTCCGCGACCACCCAGTGAGTGGTGGCCGGCCGACCTTCGAGGAGACCGGCTGCGGCGAGGACGAAGGCGCCGGAGCAGATCGATACGAGGCGGGTGCCCGGAGCCACGGATGCAAGCGCCTGGACCACGGCTTGCGGCACTTCCCGGGGCAGGGGGTTGGTCACGAAGGGCGGGATGACGACGGTGTCGGCGGTGCGCAGCACCTCAGGGCCGTGCTCGACGGCGATCGAGAAGTCGGAGTTGGTGCGGACCGGGCGGCCGTCGACGCTGCAGGTGAGGACCTCGTAGCGGCCGCCTGCGGCCCCGAAGACCCGGCTGGGAATGCCCAGTTCGAAGGGGTACACCCCGTCGATGGCCAGAACGACGACTCGGTGAGCAGATGTCATGGCGTGATCCCGTCGAAAGTTGGCATTCGTGCCATTGTAGCGTGCGGCGGCGGCAGCCAGGCTCGACACATGACCAACACCACCACCAGGCGGCCCGCTGATCAACCCGCCTACGGTCCCGCCGAGTTCGGAAAAGAGAGCCCCGTGAACACCACCGCATCCGCCCGCCGCCGTACCCTCGCCGCCGCACTCATGGCCGTCGCTCTTACCGGTGCCGCCGCCGTGCCCGCCGTTGCTTCCGCCGCCCCTCCGAAGGTTCCCGGCCACGGTCGAGCGGCGGAGACCCCCGGCGTCCGATATGGCGAGAGCGCCCGGCTCGACTACCAGAAGGCGGTCGCCGTCCAGGTCCTCAAGGGTGTGTTCGAACGAGGGGACATGACTGTCATTGACCGTTACGTGCGACCGGACTACATCCAGCACAACCCGCTGGCCCCCGATGGCGCCGAGACATTCAAGGCGTTCGGTGCCGCCTGGCGCCAGCAGTACCCGGAAACCGCGTTCAACGTCAAGCGGGTCATCTCCGAGGGTGACCTGGTGTTCGTGCACTCCAACGTCGTCCCGAGTCCTGGTACCCGCGGGATCGCCGAAGGCCACATCTTCCGTTTCCAGGGCGGGAAGATCGCCGAGCACTGGGACGTGCTGCAGGCTGTGCCGGCGACCACTGCCAACGGCAACGACATGTTCTCCACCATCAGCCGACCGCAGACCGAGGCTCCGGGTCCCGCGCGGCTCACCGCGTACAACAAGAAGCTGGTCACGGCATTCGTCGACCGGCTCCTGGTGAGGAAGGACCTGTCCGCCATTGACGCGTACGTGGGCTCCGAGTACCACCAGCACAGCCCGAATGTCCCCGACGGCGTGGCAGGTGTGAAGGCCGGGCTGGGCGCCTACTTCGCACAGTTCCCGCAGCTGAGCATCACTCCGAAGCGGGTCATCGCCGAGGGCGACCTGGTGGCCATCCACAGCCACTACGTCAACACGCCGGGCGAGCGCGGCCGGGCCATCGTGGACATCTTCCGGGTGCGGGGCGGAAAGATCGTCGAGCACTGGGATTCCACGCAGGAAGTGCCGGAGACCTCCGCCAACGACAACACCATGTTCTGATGACGACGTGCTCAGGGTTCCGGGGACTGGCGCCGGAACTCTGAGCACTGCTTTTCACGCGTCCGCTCCCTCCAGAAGCCCGATGGCTCAGATGATCAGGTGGGACCGAAGGCGGGACGTCGTCAGGCAAGGCGGGAGCCGGCCAGTCGACCTTGGAGTGCCAGCCCCACCAGTTCGCCTGCATGCACGTTCTGCCAGGCTCTTCAGTCATTGCCACCGCTTCCTCGTGGGCTGGTCAACCGGAAGTCGCCGAACGCGGCGAGCCTGGGTTGCGACCGACCCTATGGATCGACGACGTACGCCCTGGCAGGATCCCGTTGAAAGTTGGCATTCATGCCATGGCGCCTGAGGGTGGCGGGCGGCGACGCTGGACGCATGACGAATCCCGGTACCGCCACGATGCGCGCCATCCGCCAGGACTCCCACGGTTCCCCCGAGGTGCTCAAGGAGGTCGAACTGCCCCGGCCAGAACCGGGGTTGAGTGAGATCCTGATCGCCGTCCGTGCGGCCGGCGTCAACCCGACCGACTGGTGGAACCGGGCCCAGCCCATGACCGCCAGCGGGCTGCCCCTCATCCTGGGCTGGGACGTCTCCGGAGTCGTCGAGGCCGTCGGCACCGGCGTCACCCTGTTCAAGCCGGGCGACGAGGTCTTCGGCATGCTGCCCTACCCCCACGGCGTCGGCTCCCACGCCGAGTACGTGACCGGCCCCGCCCGCGCCTTCGTGCACAAGCCCGCCGATATCGACCACGTCCAAGCCGGCGCTCTGCCGCTCGCGGCCCTGACCGCCTATCAGGCCCTCGTCGACACCGCCGACGTCCAGCCCGGGCAGCGCGTCTTCATCCACGCGGCGGCCGGCGGCGTCGGCCATCTCGCCGTCCAGATCGCCAAGTCCCGCGGCGCGTACGTCATCGGCACCGCGAGTGCCGCCAAGCACGACTTTCTGCGGTCCCTGGGGGTGGACGAGGCCATCGACTACCACGCGGTCGACTTCACCGAGGCCGTAAAGGACGTCGACGTGGTCCTCGACTCGGTCTCGCTGGACACCGCGGCCCGCGCCCGCTCCCTCGCCGTGCTGCGTCCGGGCGGCACCCTCGTCTCGATCCTGCCGGTGCCCGTCGACCCCGATGAACTGGTCGGCATGGCCGAGCGGGGCATCCGCTACGAGGTCCTCCTCGTCGAGGCCGACCGCGTGGGCATGCGAGCCATCGCGGATCTCGTCGAAGCCGGTGCCCTGCGCGCGCATGTCGCGGCGACGTTCCCGCTCGCCGAGGCGGCCAAGGCCCACGCCCTCGGCGAGACCGGCCGCACCACCGGCAAGATCGTGCTGACCGTGGAAGGGACGGTGAAGACGCAGGTCGCCGCCCAAGTCCTCAGGACTGTGTTCGACGGGGGCGACACGACTGTCGTCGAGCGCCACGTGCGGCCGGACTACATCCAGCACAACCCTCTTGCCCCTGACGGCCCCGAGGCCATGAAGGCCTTCGGCGCCGGCATGCGAGAGCAGTTCCCGGACGCCACGTTCGACGTGCTGCGAGTCATCTCCGAGGGCGACCTGGTGCTCCTGCACTCCCGCGGCGTCCTGGTTCCCGGCACCCCCGGGATGGCCGTCTTTGACATCTTCCGCTTCCAGGACGGGAAGATCGCCGAGCACTGGGACATCCTCCAGGAGGTGCCGGAGGCCACGGCCAACGGCAACGACATGTTCTCGACCCTCTCCCGGCCGCAGGTCGAGGGGCCAGGGGAGCGGTGGTTCACCGCCTACAACAAGAAGCTGGTCACCGCGTTCGTCGACCAGCTCCTGGTCCGAAAGGACCTGACCGCCATCGACACCTACGTGGGCCCCGAGTACCACCAGCACAGCCCGAACTTCCCTGACGGCGTGGCCGGTGTGAAGGCCGGAGCGGGCGCGTACTTCGAGCAGTTCCCGCAGCTGACGATCACCCCGAAGCGGATCATCGCCGAGGGCGACCTGGTGGCCGTCCACAGCCACTACGTCGAGACCCCGGGCGAGCGCGGCCGGGCGGTCATCGACCTCTTCCGGGTCAGGGACGGAAAGATCGTCGAACACTGGGACGCCGTGCAGGACGTGCCGGAGACCGCCGCCAACGACAACACGATGTTCTGACGGCCTCAGGGGTCGTAGCGGTCGCGCTACGGCCCCTGGTCAGCGCCTGCAACTGATCTCCACCTCCAGTTCCTCAGTACACATCGCACGTGCCGTGCCGTGCCGTGCCGTTTCGGATACACGCGTCCGTCCTTGCAACGTCATTACACGCTGAACTGGTGCGCGACCAGACCGAGTTCCTCGTCCGCCGGCTGCACCCGGCGCCCGCCGTGCAGACTCCCTGACCGGATCGCATCACACCGAGACAGGTACGCCCTCTAATGAATTTCGCTTCCCTGCCCGACCGTCGCGCCGAGCTCGACCCCCATGGGGCCGCGGTCTCCGACGGGTACCGGTCCCTCACCAACACGCAACTGCTGAACCGGGTCCGCATGGCGGCGCGTCAGCTCCAGGACCTCGGGATCGGTCCCGGTGACGTCGTCGCCCTCCAGCTGACGAACCGCGTCGAGTTCGTGGTGCTGCTGTTCGCTGCCTGGCGGCTCGGCGCCAGCGTCACACCGGTCAACCCGAGCATGACCGACGTCGAAGTGGTCCGGCAGCTCCAGGACTCCGGTGCGCGCCTGCTGGTGGTCGAGGACGGTACGGCCGTGATGGCGCACGATGTCGCCGTGCTCGCGATCGGTGAACTGTACGAAGGAACAACGGAGCCGGATCAACCCCCGCTTCTGGACCCGGCCACGCTGGCCCTGCTCATCTACACCAGCGGTACGACCGGGGTGCCCAAGGGCGTGATGCTCGACCACGCCACCATCGACGCCATGGTGGAGATGGGGCGCCGGGCGCTGGAGGTCGGGCCGGCCGACCGGTGCCTGCTGATCCTGCCGCTCTTCCATGTCAACGGCATCGTGGTCAGCGTCCTTCTGCCGCTGCTCGTGGGCGCGAGCGTCGTCATCGCGGGCCGCTTCGATCCCCGCACCTTCTTCGACCTCGTCGAGCAGGAGCGCCCCACCTTCTTCAGCGCGTTCCCGACGATCTACAGCATGCTCGCGGCATTCCCGGACGACGTCCGGCCCGACACCTCGTCGCTGCGGTTCGCAGTCTGCGGCGCCGCACCCACCTCCGCCGAGGTGCTGACCCGGTTCGAGGCCCGGTACGGGTTCCCGCTGGTCGAGGGGTACGGCCTGTCCGAAGGAGGAATCTTTCAGAACCACAAGGACTTCGTCGCAAGGGCCCTCGAGTCCTGAGCTTGATCGGATGCCGTTGGAACGGCCTGACGTTCGTTGTACTGATGCCCGGCCCAGTGGCGTGAGGGGATCTCCGGCCGATCTGACGCGCCTCCGCAGTGTTTGGTAACTCCGACATCTACTGGTAAGGCCCAGCCAGTTGCCGCGTTTCACTACCGTGCCGTGAGCAGGGAAGACGCCGCCTGCCGCCTTCCCCGCCGTGCACAGGCCGGTGTTGGCGGTCAGTTGCCGAACAGTTGAAGGGCACTGAGCCAGATTGCCCACGGGTTCACACGCTCGGGATAGCGCTGCTTCATCGCGTCGAAGTATTCCGCGGGAGTCGTGGCCTGCTTGAGGACGACAGCGGCGACGTCGAGATAGCGCCGCGTTTCTTCAATGTCCGACGCTGGATTTCCGCGTTGGATGTCCTTGTGACTGGCCACCACGAACCGCGGCTTCAGGGCGGCGACCTTGTCGAGGGCCTGATGCCACGCGTCCACGCCGCCGTCTCGGCCTTCTCCGAGGTACTGGTGCACGTTGTTGTAGACGACATCACCGGCTATGACCAGGTCCAGTGAGGGGACGTGCAGCACGCTGGTGTCGTCGGTGTCGGAGTGGCCGACCTCGTGCGCGAGGAGCTCGTGCCCGTCGAGGAGCAGCCCGCCGGCGGGGAACACGGAACCCTGGACAGTCACCGGAGGCTCGGGAAGGACGTCGCCGAAGATGTTCCTGAGCGTGTCGGGAAACACCCCGCCAGGTGTCTCGCGGGTGATGCGGGCAAGCACTGCGTCGCTCGCGACAACCGTCACGTCCGGGAACCGGCGGAGCAGGTAATTCGTGGTCGCGAAGTGGTCGAAGTGAGCGTGGGTGAGGTAGATGTAGCGCAGAACCACATCGTGGCTTTCCACCCATTTGATGAGCGTGTCGGCCTGCTCGCGGGTGAGCGGCGGGTCGGTCAGCAGCGCCTCGTTCTTCCCGTAGATGAGCGCGTGGGACAGCGATGACCAGAGCGACGGCCCGTCGTCCGGTCGTGGTGGAGTCGCAACCGGCACCATGTCCGAGACGAAGACCTCATAGCGAAGATCGGTGCTGCTCATCGGGTTTCCGCCTGTCCGCCGGCCGCAGCGAGATTCTCCCGCCGCGGGACATGCTTTTGGTAGTCGGTGCCCGCGAAGTGCGTCGCGGCCGGGCCCTCGACCATGCCGCTCGCTGCGGATGCGGGCGCATTGTCCGTCCGCCGTAGGCCGGGGTTCCCTCTGTCCGGATAGGTGATCACAGTCGATCCTTTCCGTTGAAGTGACATAACCGTACGGTTTTTGCTTGCGTCATTACAAGGCTTGGGCGTTCGCAGCTTCACGTCACGTGCCCCGACGTGGCACATACAAAGCGTGTACGCTTCTGTCATGGAGAAAGGCGGGCAAGACGATGCAGACATCGGTGCCACGCATGCGGGCACCGACGGCAACGACCGGTTTGGCGTCGCGATGGCGCCTGGTGAGCTGCGGATCGTTCAGGACCTGCTGAACACCGCTTCCATCCCGAAGGCCGGTGGCGATGTTCCGGACCTTCTGGACGCGCCGGATACCGCGGCGCGGTGGCTGGGCGCCTACGGGATCGCGGGCGACAGCCCAGGCGTGGGCGATCTCCGGGCGCTGCGTGACGCCATACGGCGGTCGTTGGTCGACCGCGACCACGACCCGGATCACAACGAGGGCACCAGGCCGGCAGCCGTCGAATCAGCCGTCAGGGTTCGATTCGAAGCCGACGGGACCGTGAGATTCGTACCGGGCTCAGTGGGCATTCCCGCTCTCGGTCAACGGGTACTTCTGGCGATCTACGACGCCCAACTCGCCGGAACGTGGCGCCGCTTGAAGCTGTGCCGTAATCCGCTGTGTGCGGTGGCCTTCTGGGACAGCTCCCGCAACACCAGCGGTGTGTGGCACGACGTGCGCACCTGCGGCAACGCCGCCAACCTGCGGAAGTCGCGTGCGCGGCGCGGGCGACCGGGCCGGAACCTCCCGACAAGTTGACCGACTAGGAGCTCTCCGGCCGGATCATGGCTGGAGCCGTAAGCGGACCGACGCGGTGGTCACGGTGCCGTGGAAGACGTAAGCCTTGTTGTCGTAGCGTCTGTTGGCCGAGGGGGCGGCTTCGCATGGCCGCAGTCCGGCGCCGAGGTCGTCCGGGAGCCGACCGTGTGGCCCTACGGCGTTCGCGACTGCGCCGTCCATGATCCGCCGGCGACCTGACCCGCATCCAGGAGCTGCGCTGAGACGTCGGGAGTTCGCAGCCATGACCATGCACAGACGGCATCGTGACGGCACCCGCGCACGACGCCGGTGGCGGTCGCGGCCCGGTCCACGCCGCACGCGAGCCGGATTTCACCCCGTGTCGACAACGAGGACTTCCACACCGCTGGCCTGCAGTGTGTCGAGCTCTGACGCCGAGATGCCGGCGTCGACAATGACGAGGTCGAACGCGGTGACGGGTGCGAGCTGGTAAAGGCCGCGGCGTTGGAACTTGGTGTGGTCGACCAGAAGGATTTTGCGGTCGCAGGCTTCCATCAGGGCGCGCTTCACTCCCACCGTCTCCTGGGACTGGTGGTAGCAGTGGCCGCGGGTGATCGCGGTCGTCGAGGCGAACAGCGTGTCGGCACGCAGACTGTTGACCGCGTCGATGGTCCGGATGCCGAGGAATGCGTCGTAGGCGGGGTAGTACGCGCCGCCAAGTGAGATGAGCTCGATTCCCGGACTGCCGGCGAGAACCTGGATGACGGGTACGAAGTTGGTGATGACCGTCAGTGGTGCGCGCTGCGAGAGCAGTCCGGCGAGCGCGAGGGCGGTGGTGCTGTCGTCGACGATGAGGGACTGCCCGGGTTTGACTAGGCCAAGTGCGGCACGGGCGAGTGCGCTCTTCGCCGGCGCCATGGATTGGGTGCGGTGCCGTATGTCGCCGTGGAACGCCGTCGACGGTTGTGCGGTCGCCCCGCCGCGGACTTTCCTCAGCCACCCCTTGCCCTGCAGGTAGTCGAGATCCCGGCGGATGGTCATCGGTGTCACGCCCAGCTCGTCGGCGAGCCGCTCGATGCGGACGAAGCCTTCGTCGACGACGCGGCTCTTGATCCGCTCCCGCCTCTCGCGCGGCCCTCGCCCGCCCTCGCCGGTGGCCGGATCTTTGTCTTCCTCCATGAAGTCCCTCTGTTCCCTTTCTGTTAACAGAACACATACGCGTTGTGTCGTGCTTTCATCTCGTGCACTGCGCGCTCCACACCTGCGACGAGCGTGTTACAGCAGGGTTTGTGGCGCGCTCCCCGAGGGAGCATGGCATACCGATGTTCACCCACGCCAGGAGAACGAACAGCCATGCTGATCAAAGGATCAAACATCGGTGTTCAGTTCTCAGGATGTGTTGACACCCGCAGGAGCCACGCGTTTCTTGTGCGTTACGTCATTGCGGCCAACCGGCAGCTACACGTTCCTGGATCAAGGAGTCGAACATGAGAAACCTGGCCATTGGTGCTCTCGCCGGCATCCTCGCCCTGGGCGCTCTCACCGCATGCGCTCAGGAACCGAGTGGCGGGAACTCCGGGACCGCCAAGGCGGACGGAGAGTCGGGCAAGGTCGCGTTCCTCATGCCCGACCTGGCCTCCACCCGCTACGAGCAGTACGACGCTCCGCTGTTCAAGAAGCGTATGGCCGAGCTGTGCCCGGACTGCAGCGTGCTTTACCAGAACGCCAACGCCGACGCCTCGCTTCAGCAGCAGCAGGCGAACTCCGCGATGGCCCAAGGCGCCAAGGTGATCGTGATCGACCCGGTGGACTCGGCCGCGGCGGCCACGATCGTGCAGACGGCACAGTCCCAGGGCGTCAAGGTGATCGCCTACGACCGACCCATCCCCGACAAGCCCGCGGACTTCTATGTGTCGTTCGACAACGAGGCGATCGGCAAGGCCATCGCCCAGTCTCTGGTCGATCAGCTGAAGGAGACCAAGGCCACGGGCGGTGTGCTCCAGATCAACGGGTCCCCCACCGACGCTGCCGCCGCACTGATCAAGAAGGGCATCCACAGCGGACTCGACGGCAGCGGGTTCAAGCTGCTCGCCGAGTACGACACGCCGGGATGGGCGCCGGAGAAGGCCCAGCAGTGGGCGAGCGGGCAGATCTCCCAGTACCGCGGCAAGATCGCCGGCGTGGTGGCGGCCAACGACGGCACCGGCAGCGGAGCGATCGCGGCCTTCAAGGCCGCGGATGTGAAGGTTCCGCCGGTCACCGGCAACGACGCGGAGCTGGCAGCGATCCAGCGCATCATCGCGGGGGATCAGTACAACACCATCTCCAAGCCGATCAAGATCGTCGCCGAGGCGGCCGCAGACGTGGCCCACCAGTTGCTGCAGGGCAAGGAGCCCAAGGCGGACACCAAGCTGTTCAACACCCCGTCGCAGCTGTTCAAGCCGACCGTCGTGACACAGAAGAACCTCAAGGAGGTCATCTTCGGCTCCGATGCAGTGCTCAAGGCGAAGGACGTGTGCACCGCGCAGTACGCCGCCGACTGCGGACGCCTGGGCATCCAGTAGCGGTCTGAAGTCTCCGAGGGAAAGAGGGTCACGATGACAGGCACCGCGGTCACCGGTGCGGGCACGGACACCGTGTTGTCGCTGAGCGGAATCTGCAAGAACTTCGGTGCGGTCGCCGCGCTGACCGATATCGAGCTCGATGTCGCGGCCGGTGAGGTGGTCGCCGTCGTCGGGGACAACGGCGCCGGCAAGTCCACCCTGGTGAAGATCCTGTCCGGGGTGTACACCCCGGACGCGGGGGAGATCTTCGTACACGGCAAGAATGTGTCTCTCGGCTCACCGGCCCTTGCCCATGCGATGGGCATAGCCACCGTTTTCCAGGACCTCGCCCTGTGCGAGAACCTCGACGTCAAGGCGAACCTGTTCCTGGGCCAGGAACTTCGGCCCTGGATGCTGGACGACGTCGCCATGGAGAAGCGCTCCTGGGAGTTGCTGCGACAGTTGTCGGCGAAGATCCCCACACTCAGTGTCCCGGTGGCCGCCCTCTCGGGCGGCCAGCGGCAGACGGTCGCGATCGCCCGATCCCTGCTGAGCAATCCGAAGATCGTCCTGCTCGACGAGCCGACGGCCGCCCTGGGCGTCGCGCAAACGGCCGAGGTCCTCAACCTGGTCGAGCGGCTCAAGGGCAACGGACTCGGCGTGGTGATGATCAGCCACAACATGGAGGACGTCCGGGCGGTGGCCGACCGGGTCGCGGTGCTGAGGCTGGGCCGCAACAACGGTGTGTACGACGCCAAGGACGTCTCCTCCGAAGAGATCATCGCCGCGATCACCGGAGCGACCGACAACGTGGTCTCGCGGCGAGCCGCAGGCCGGCTGACTTCCCCCGAGGAAAAGCAGGAAGAGAAGGAAGAGCTGTGACCATCACCGAAGACTCGGTGGCAACGGCCGCCGACCTACAGGATGAGCGTCTTGTAACGCCGCAAGGCATCACCGACAGCATCAGGGCCACGATCCGCCGCGTTCGGGGCGGAGACCTGGGCATGCTGCCCGTCGTCGGCGGCATCGTGGTGATCTGGACGATCTTCCAGCTACTGAATCCGACGTTCCTGTCCAGCACCAACCTGGTGAACCTGTCCTTCGACATGGTCCCGGTGGGCGTCCTCGCGCTGGGAATCGTGTGCGTCCTGCTGGTCGGCCAGATCGACCTCTCCGTGGGATCGGTGAGCGGTGTGTCGGCCGCGATCACGGCCGTCGTCATGGTCAAGAACGAGCAGCCGATGTGGCTGGCGGTCCTCGCGGCCGTGGTCGGCGGCTGCCTGATCGGATGGCTCTACGGCCAGGTACTCAACCGTGTGGGCGTGCCCAGCTTCGTGGTCACCCTGGGCGGGCTGCTGGCGTTCCTCGGCGTACAACTGTGGCTGCTGCGCGGGCAGAACGCGATCAACCTCCCCTACGACTCCACCCTGGTGAAGTTCGCCCAACTGTGGTTCGTCCCCGCCTGGCTGGCCTACGCACTGGCGGTGGCGGCCGCGGGCGGATTCCTGGCCACCGGGTGGGTACGTGCCCGGACCCGCCGCAACGCCGGGCTGTCGTCCTCGTCGCCGCAGTGGCTGGTTATGCAGTCCCTTCTGCTGCTGGCCGGGCTGCTGCTCGCGGTCTTCTACCTGAACCGCACGCGCGGTGTCGCCTGGATGTTCGTCTTCTTCGTCGCGCTGGTGCTGGTGATGAACTACGTCCTGACCCGCACCAAGTTCGGACGATCGCTTTACGCGGTCGGCGGCAATGCCGAGGCGTCCCGCAGGGCCGGCATCAACGTGCGGCGGGTATACACCTCGGCGTTCGTCATGTGTTCCGCGCTGGCCGCGGTCGGCGGCATCCTGGCCGCCTCGCGACTGGCCGCGGCCAACCAGAGCACAGGTAGCGGAGACGTCAACCTCAACGCCATCGCCGCGGCGGTGATCGGCGGGACCAGCCTGTTCGGCGGCCGGGGCTCGGCCATCGCCGCCCTGCTCGGGGTCCTGGTCATCCAGTCGATCTCCAGCGGTCTGACTCTGCTGAACCTCGACTCCTCCTACCGGTTCATCATCACCGGCGTGGTCCTGCTCATCGCCGTCGGCCTGGACTCCGTCGCCCGGCGCTCGCGCCAGGCACACGGTCGGGGGTGAAGCAGGTGACTGCGATCGCCATCGACGCGGGCACCACCACCATCAAGGTGGTCGGATACGCCGACGACGGGAAGGAGCTGGCGGTCAGCCGGCGGCCGACCCAGGTGACGCGACCCCGGCCCGGGTGGGCCGAGCAGGACATGTCCGAGGTCTGGGCCGCGGTTGCCGCCGCCGTCCGGGAGGTCGTCGCCGCGCTTCCCGACGCACCCGACATGGTCGCCGTCACCGCACAGGGCGACGGCGCCTGGCTGGTCGACGGTCAGGGACGTCCCACCGGGCCCGCCGCACTGTGGAACGACGGACGGGCCACCGCCCAGATCACCGCATGGGAGCGCGACGGGGTGGCGCGGGAGGCGTTCCGGATCAGCGGGTCGCGAATGTCTACCGGGATGCCCCACGCCGTGCTGGCCTGGCTGCGCGAGAACGACCCCGACCGGGTGGCCCGATCGAGCCACCTGCTGACCTGCGGTGGCTGGCTTCACCTGAAGCTGACGGGGGAGGCCGCCGTCGACGAGTCGGACGCATCGGCGCCGTTCATGGACATCAGGCGGCGCGACTGGTCCGACCGGCTGTTCGAGCTCTACGGCCTTCAGTGGGCTCGGCGACTCCTGCCCGAGCTGCGCGACGACGACCACCGGGTCACCACGATCAGCACCTCGGCAGCCGTGGAGACCGGCCTGCCCGCAGGTATCCCGGTGGTGATGGCTCCGTACGACATCTGCGCGACCGCCATCGGCGCCGGCGCGGTGAGCGCCGGTCAGGCGTGCTGCATCCTCGGCACCACCTTGGCCACCGAGGTCATCACCGACACGGTGGTCACCGACGAGCCGGTGGGCATCACCGTGACGCTCGGGGTGCCCGGTCGCTATCTTCGCGCCTTCCCCACCATGAGCGGCGGCGATGTCCTGGACTGGGGCGCAGGGTTGCTCGGACTGACCTCGGTCACCGATCTGATGGCTCTGGCAGCACAGGGCAGACGCGATACAGCCGGGGTGCGGTTCATCCCCTACCTCTCCCCTGCCGGAGAGCGGGCCCCGTTCTTCGACACCGCGGCGCGCGGTTCCCTGTCCGGCCTGTCCCTGGAAGCCGGCCGCGAAGACATGGCCCGTGCGCTGGTGGAGGGAGTCACGATGACCATCCGCGACTGCCTGGCCGCGGCCCCGGGTTCCCCGGACAGACTGGCGCTCTGCGGCGGCGGCACCAGAAGCGACTTCTGGATGCGGATGATCGCCGATGTGACCGGCCTTCCCGTGACCATTCCCGCCTCCGCGGAAGTCGGGGCCCGCGGCGCCTGGCTGACCGGTCTGGTCGCCACCGGCCGCGAGCCGGACTTCCCGACCGCCGCCGCCCGGTATGTGGAGGTCGCCGCCACATACCAGCCCGATCCGAAGGCATTCGACAAGTTCAGCGACCGGTACACCGACTTCCTGCAGCTGCGGGAGCTGAACCAGCCGCTGTGGACACGCGACCGCGGGCAGACACTCCCGACCCCGACCGATGGAGTCGGCGCATGACCGCCATCGGAAGCGATGCGTGGCTGGGCATCGACCTGGGGACTCAGGGTGTACGCGTGGTCGTCGTCGCGTCCGACGGCACTGTGCTGGGCGAGGGCTCGTGCCCGCTGACCAGCCGCCGTGAGGACGATCGCCATGAGCAGCACCCCGAGCAGTGGTGGCGCGCCGTCCTCACGGCGATCGACCGGGCACGCGCGGCGGGTGCCGACCTGCGCCGGGTCCAGGGGGTGGCCGTCGACGCGACCTCCGGCACCATCACCATGCTGGACCGCCGTGGCCTCTGTGTGACACCAGCCCTGATGTACGACGACGGGCGCGCCGCCGCGGAGACGGAACAGGTCAACGCCGCCGGGGAGCAGCAGTGGGCCAAGGCCGGCTACCAGCGGATGCAGCGATCCTGGGCACTGCCCAAGCTCCGATGGCTGCTCGACCACTATCCCCACGCCGCTGAGAACGGCTGGCGACTGGCGCACCAGAACGACGTCGTCAACCGCAGGCTCGTCGGGCACGAGGTACCCACCGACACCAGCAACGCGCTCAAGACCGGCGCCGACGCCGCACAGGTGACCTGGCCCGAGCCCGTTCTCGACGCCTTGGAGATCCCCCGCGCGATGCTGCCCGACCTGGTGCTGCCCGGCACGGTCATCGGTCAAATCTGCGCCGCGGCCGCTGCCGAGACCGGGCTCAGCGAAGGCACCGCCGTCGTCGCCGGGATGACCGACGGCTGCGCGGCACAACTGGGCTCCGGCGCGACCGAGGTAGGAAGCTGGAACTCGGTCATGGGCACCACCCTGGTACTCAAGGGCGTCACCAAAGACCTCGTCCATGATCCGCACGGAGTCGTCTACTCCCACCGGTCGCCCTCCGGCAACTGGCTGCCCGGCGGGGCCTCCAGTGTGGGAGCCGGCCTGGTCGCACGAGAATTCGCGGACGCCGACCTGGACATGCTCACCCGCGAGGCCGCGGCACTGCTGCCCACCGACCTGTTGCGCTACCCGCTGGTCTCCCCAGGCGAACGGTTCCCCTTCGTCGCCGCGGACGCCCGCGCGTTCGGCAGCCGCGAGCCGGCCACCCGGGCCGAGTCCTTTGCCGCACTGCTGCAGGGCGCCGCCTACGTCGAACGGCTCTGCTTCGACTACCTGGACCTGCTCGGCGCCCCGACCGACGGAGCGATCGTCCTCACCGGCGGAGCCACCCGCAACCCCTTGTGGAACCAGTTGCGCGCCGACGTCCTGCAACGCCCGGTGAGCCTTCCGCGCAACGCACAACCCGCGCTCGGCATGGCGGTGCTGGCCGCATCGAGCCGTGACGCTCTGGACAGCGTCGCCGCCGCGATGGTGCGACTCGACCGGACCCTCGAACCACGCCGTTCAGAGAAAAACCCGCACGACGAGGGTTACTTCCGACTGCTCGATCTGCTTGTCCAACGCGGCTGGCTCCCCGGCGTCGTCGCGACCCACGCACGAGAAAGGACGGCACATTGAGCCTCCATGTCATCTTCGTCCGACACGGGGAGACCCTGTGGCACGCCGAGAACCGGTATGCCGGCAGCACCGACATCGCACTCACCGAGCGCGGCCACGCACAATCACGCGCGCTCGCGGACTGGGCGGAACAGGCGGACCTGACCGCGATCTTCGCCTCCCCACTCACGCGAGCGCAAGAAACCGCACGCGACAGCGCGGTGAGCACCGGGCTGCCAGTGAGCGTGGACGAACGGCTGCGCGAACTCGACTTCGGAATCGCCGAGGGCCTCACCCGCGCGGAGATGCAACAGCGGTTTCCCGACCACCTCGCAGCCTTCAAGACCGACCCGGTGACGAACCACTTCCCCAAGGGAGAGAACCCCCTGGCCGCCGGCGACCGCTATCTGGAGTTCCTCACCGACCTCCAGGCCGATCACCGCGAAGGCCGCGTCCTCGTCGTGGGCCACTCCACCGCGATCCGGCTCGTGCTCTGCCGTCTGCTCGGCCTGCCTCTGCGCGAGTACCGCCGGATCTTCCCGTTCCTGGCCAACTGCGCCCTGAACGAAGTCGTGCTCGACGACGGCGTGCCCTCGCTGCTGACACTGAACCGCCCCGTGACCCCAGGAGCACTCAAGTGACCACCATCCTCGCCGCCGGTGACCACTTCGTCCTCAACTCCCTGCTCATCGACAGGCTCCAACCGGCCGTACCCACCGCGACCTTCCGCGAACTCACCCTGCCCTGGCCGGTCGAGCCCTTCGGGGAAGTGGCCGAGGTACGGGAGGCATCGGGCACCGAGGAGCAGCTCATCGAGGCCCTCAGCGGAGTCGACATCTGCGTCACCCAGATGGCTCCGCTCACCGAACGGATCCTGGAAGCCTGCCCCGATCTGCGCCTGTTCTGCGTCAGCCGCGGCGGCCCCGTCAACGCCAACCTCGAAGCAGCCACCCGGCACGGCGTCGCGGTCTCCTTCGCCCCCGGGCGCAACGCCACCGCCACCGCCGAGCACACGGTCGCCCTCATGATGGCCGCGGCCCGACGCGTCCCCGCCACCCACGCGGACCTCGCCGCAGGCACCTGGCGAGGTGACTACTACATGTTCGACAAGGTCGGGCCGGAGCTCGAGGGCAGCACCGTCGGCATCGTGGGATATGGCGCCATCGGCTCCCGGGTCGCCCGCATCCTGCGCGGCTTCGGCGCCCACGTGCTCGTCGCCGACCCCTTTGTCCGTCCGGACGACGTGTCACCGGCCGAGGTCACCGACCTGGCAGACCTCATGCGGCGCTCCACGTTCGTCACCGTCCACGCTCGCGCGACTCCGGAAACCGAGGGCTTGATCTCCCGGCAGATGATCGACCTGATGCCGGCCGGCGGCGTGCTGGTCAACTGTGCCCGCGGGTCTCTCGTCGACTACGACGCCGTGTGCGACGCCCTGGACGCCGGAAAGCTCTTCGGCGCGGCCTTCGACGTCTTCCCCCGCGAGCCGATCCCCGCCAACTCACGCCTGCTGACGACCCCCAACATCGTCATGACGCCCCATTTGGCCGGCGCCAGCAAGCAGACCGCCTTCAACGCCGCCTCCATCGTGGCCTCGGAAGTAGAAAGATTCCTGCAAGGCCAGCCACTCGCACACTGCGCAAATCCAGACGTCCTCGCCCGACTTCACTGAGCTGCCTGGAAGCGGAGGCTGGCAGCGCGAAGTGCTGAAGTCCTCGGCGGTGAGTCCCGGAGTCGTCCGCTTGGCGGTGTTGGTGGTCTGCTTGCACTGCCCTGGTGGTTACTGACCTTTTTCGGCGTGGTGTCGTTGGGGGCTGACGATGCATGATCGTCGCGGTATGCCGGTTGTGTGAGATATCCGCAGGGTGGTGGGCTGACGCCTGAACGGCAGGCGTTTCGCGAGCGGATCCGGCTGGAGGCCGCGGAGCGATTTGCTGCCGGTGCCTCCAACGCCGAGGTGGCCAAGGACTTACGGGTGAGTGTTCGCTCGGTGCAGCGCTGGCGCCGGACCTGGCACGACGCCGGCACCGAGGGGCTGCGGTCTGCCGGGCCGAGGGCGACGAGGGTGATGAACCGGCGCTGGATTTCGTTGCAGGACAGCGGGACCCGGCCGTCGGAAACAGGTCGGCGCGCTGTTCGTCGACACGGACCACGGTCGGGAAGGCATGGGCGAGTATCGCCAAGGTGACCAGCGACTCCAGGAGGGCGCCCCGCGGACTGCGTGCTCATCGAGTCGTCCAGCGGCAGCGGTGGTGGGCGAGTTCAGCGGTGGCACGGTTGCGGCGAATCAGCAGGTGGCGGTGGTCTGGCACCGGGTCGGCAACTCGATGACCGCGCAGTCGTAGAACCTTTTGGTCACGGACTCGACGGCGTGGGCCTTGTCCGGCTGCTGTGCGCGTCGGCCGGGCGGCCCGTCGGTGCGAGGCATGGCGCACCCGGCCCTTCTGCCCTTGTGCCCGGGCACTGTCCACGATGGTACGGCTGGCGGCGGAGGGCAAGACGGGACGGGGCCGCAGGCCCGGCTGTTCAGCCGTGGGGTCCCATGCCGCGCAGGAACGTGTCGACGACGAGCGTGGCCAGTGCGTCGGCGTTCTGCCGGACCTGGTCCGGGTCGAGATCCGCGCCGCCTCCGTGCAGAGCCTCGTCGACGAGGGCGTAGTAGACCCGCCGGGCCCACATGAGGTCCGCTTCCGGGGCGAGGAGCCCTTCGCGCTGGGCCCGGGCGAGGAATTCCAGGGTGCCGGCGTTGATCTCGGACCAGATCACTGCGGTGAGGGGTGTGTCGGCGAGAGGGTGACCGAGGGTGAACCGCCAGACGCTCTTGATCCGCAGTGCGTTCGCCGTGGCGCGGTGCAGTGCCACGAGCGGTGGGGCGGTGTCCAGGTGGGCGTCCTCTATGGACTCCATGAGCTGCTGCTTCGCCGAGGCGGCGAGTGCTTCGATGAGGGCCTGGCGGTTGGCGAACCGCCGGTGCACGGTTGTTCTGGCCACGCCCGCCTGCTCGGCGATCTGCTCCATGGAGGCGCCGGGGTCTTCGGCGAGCACGTGCTCGGCCGCCTCCAGAATCGCGCGCACACTGCGCGCGGCATCGGCCCGCAGGGGTCGACCCATGCTTCTTCACTCCCGTTGTTGATTCGTGATGCACCGAAGACCATACGCCTGGCCTGCGGATTTACGATGATTTGCATCAGTGCTGTTGCATGGGAATGTAAAATCGAGACTTCGGAGATGCGGTAGCTGGTCAAAGTGCTACGTTCTTGTTTTACATTATGGACGTACTCTCGTGATTCGGTTCCCCGGTCGGCGGCGTCGCAGTCCGCGGAGCGGAGTCCCTCTTGTCCCGGCCTATGTGCCTGGTGGCCCCCCATGAGAACGAGCCCACGGGCGAACCGGAGGAATGACACGGTGGAGATCGAGCTGCGGATCAATGGATCCGCCCAACGGCTGGACGTCTCACCACAGGTGAGCCTGCTGGACGCGCTGCGCGAGTACCTGGGCCTGACGGGCACCAAGAAGGGCTGTGACCAGGGCGCATGCGGCGCCTGCACGGTGCTGGCCGACGGTCGGCGGATCAACGCCTGCCTCGCACTGGCGGTGCAGTACCAGGGCCGCGAGATCACGACCATCGAAGGGGTCGACCACCCGCTCCAGGAGGCGTTCGTCCGCACGGACGGATTCCAGTGCGGCTACTGCACGCCGGGCCAGATCTGTTCGGCGATCGGCATGCTCGCCGAGCACAAGGAGGGTGCGCCCAGCGCGGCGACCGAGCACCTCGCCGACACGGGCGGGGAGCTGGACGAGGCGGAGATCCGGGAGCGGATGAGCGGCAACCTGTGCCGCTGCGGCGCCTACAACGGCATCGTCTCGGCGATCAAGGAGGTCGCGAAGTGAAGTCGTTCTCCTACCTCAGTGCACCGGACACGGCCACGGCGCTGCATGCGATCACCGGCAGCGAAGGCGTGAAGTTCCTCGCGGGCGGGACGAACCTCGTCGACCTCATGCGGGAGGGCATCGAAGAGCCGGCGACGGTCGTGGACATCACCCGCCTGCCGATGACCGGGATCGAGGAACTTGCCGACGGCAGCCTCCGCGTCGGCGCCCTGGTGACCAACAGCCGGCTCGCGGCGGACCCCCTCATCCGGACCCGCTATCCGGTGCTGGCGCAGGCGGTCCTGCTGGGGGCGTCCGCCCAGTTGCGGAACATGGCGACGGTAGGAGGCAACCTGCTGCAGCGCACCCGTTGCATGTACTTCTACGACGAGGCGTCGGCGTGCAACAAGCGTGTGCCCGGCAGCGGTTGTGACGCGATCGGCGGGTTCTCCCGCGGCAGTGCGGTGCTGGGGGCGAGCGAGCACTGCGTCGCGACGCATCCCTCGGACATGGCGGTGGCGCTGGTGATGCTCGACGCGGTCGTCGAGGTGGAGAGCGTACGCGGCGTGCGGCGTATCCCGGTCGGCGAGTTCCACCGGCTGCCCGGCGACACGCCGCACATCGAGACGGTGCTGGCCGCCGACGAGCTGATCACGGCCGTCGAACTGCCTGCGGTGCCGGTCGCGACCCACTCGCGGTACCGCAAGGTCCGCGACCGCGCGTCCTACGCGTTCGCCCTCGTCTCCGTCGCCGCCGCGCTGGCCGTCGAGGACGGCGTGGTCACCGACGTCCGCCTCGCACTCGGCGGCGTCGCGACCAAGCCGTGGCGGGCACACATCGCGGAACAGCACCTGCTCGGCGCCGAAGCCACCGACGAGAGCTTCGCCCACGCCGCCGCCGCCGAACTCGCCCCCGCTCTGCCCCTGCCCGACAACGCCTTCAAGATTGACCTGGCCCAGCGGACGGTCGTGGCCGTGCTGCGGAAACTCAACGCCGAGCGGAGCGCATCGTGACCACACGCACCAGGACAGGCTCCGAGCCCGGCGCGGACACCTCCGTACCCGTCGGGGGCGCGGTCGGCCGGCCGGTGGACCGCCGGGACGGCCACGCGAAGGTGACCGGGGCGGTGCGGTTCTCCGCCGAGCACCACTACCCGAACCTCACGTACGCGACACTGGTCCATGCCACCGTCGCCCGTGGCACGATCACCGGCATCGACACGGCCGCGGCGGCCGCGGTGCCCGGCGTCGTGGCGGTCCTCACCCACCTCAACGCGCCAAGGATCAAACCACCTCGCAAACTCAACATCGTGCGGAACCTGGGACCCGACGTCTCGGGAACCGACGTCGACTACCTCAACACCGATCAGGTCGTCTGGGACGGCCAGCCGATCGCCGTCGTGGTCGCGGAGACCTCGGCCGCGGCGAACGAAGCCGCGTCGCTCGTCGAAGCGACCTACGACCGGCTGCCCGCGCGGGTGGACTTCGCCGCCGAGCAGAAGAACGCCACCCCGGCGAAGGGCGACCCCTTCTCCTTCGCCGGCCTGAAGAAGAAGGGCGACGCGGAGACGGCGCTGGCCGCTGCGGAGGTGTCGGTCGACCTGCGCTACACCACGCCCGGCCTGCAGCACAACGCGATCGAACCGCACGCGACGATCGCCGTCTGGGACGGTGACCACCTCACCGTGCACGACACCACCCAGTCCATCAACCAGACCGGCCACTACCTGGCCTGGCGGTTCGGTGTGCCGGCGTCCCACGTCCGTGTCCGTGCCGAGTTCCTGGGAGGCGGCTTCGGCGGGAAGTTCGCCGTCTGGCCCGGCACGGTCATCGCGGCGATGGCGGCCAAGGCTGTCGGACGGCCCGTGCGCCTGGCGCTGAGCCGCACGGCCGTCAGCCGCGCCACCGGTGGGCGCACCGCCTCGACCAACCGGATCGCACTCGGTGCGACCCGTGACGGCCGGCTCACCTCGCTGATCCAGGACAGCATCACCCGCACGGGCTCGGTCGGGGGCCTGCTCGAGGCGACCACCTCGCCGGCCCGGCACCTCTACGGTGCCGAGAACATGCTGACCCGGCAGAACCTCGTCCCGATGGATCTGGTGCCCAACACCTGGCTGCGCGCCCCTGGCGAGGCGATCGGCAGCTTCGTACTGGAATCGGCGCTGGACGAACTCGCCTACGAGCTGTCCATGGACCCGATCGACCTGCGGCTGCGCAACGAGCCCGCAACGGATCCGACGGATGGCAAGAAGTTCTCCCAGCGGATGCAGCGTGAAGCCTTCGAGAGGGGCGCCGAACGCTTCGGCTGGGCGGACCGCAACCCCGAACCCCGCTCCATGCGGGACGGCGAGTGGCTCGTCGGCATGGGCACGGCCACGGCCTACCACCCGACCCTGCGCCTGGTCGCCGACGTCAAGGTACGGCTGAGCGACGACGGCAGCGCGCTCGTGCAGTGCGGTTTCCACGAGATGGGCATGGGTGCCGCGACCGTACAGGCACAGATCGCCGCGGACGCGCTCGGCATCGCGTACGAGAAGGTCCGGGTCGAGTACGGCGATTCGGCCCTGCCGTCCGGACCGATGGCCGGCAACTCGAACCAGACGGCGACGGTGGCCACCAGCCTCCTCGCCGCGTGCGCCGAGCTGACCCGGAAGGTGAGTGCCCTGGCCCGGCGTACGGGCACGACCGGTCAGGAACCAGCGTCCGCCCTGCGCGCGGCGGGGCGCCCGTTCATCGAGGCCTCGGTCGGATCGGACACACGGTTGGGTGCGCTGGGCGGTCAGGGCCGCTTGCTGTCCAACTTCCTGAAGGACCAGCGCTGGTCCAAGGCCGCCCGTGGCGCGCAGTTCTGTGAGGTGCGGGTGAACGCCGACACCGGCGAACTGCGGATCTCGCGCTGGCTCGGCATGTTCGACGTCGGCCGGATCATCAACCCCAAGACCGCGGCCAGCCAGCTGCGCGGGGCTGTGGTCATGGGCATCGGCATGGCGATGTCGGAGCAGAGCCTGATCGACCCCCGCAACGGGCGCACCATGAGCGCCGGGCTCGACTCCTACTACGTGCCGGTGCACGCCGACATCCCCCCGATCGACGTCGACTGGCTCGACGAACCGGACAAGACGATGCCCCTGGGCATCATCGGGCTGGGCGAGGTCGGCATGACCGGCGTGGCGGCCGCGATCGCGAACGCCGTCTATCACGCGACCGGCAAGCGGATCCGGGACCTGCCGATCACGCTGGACAAGCTGCTCTGAGACGACGGCGGTCACGGGTCGTCGTCGTGCAGGGCCTTTCGGGTGCCACACGCACGACGACGGCCCGATCTGCGTACGACGACAAGAAAGAAACTCCCATGCTGGACATCGCGGACGAGCTGAGCCGGTGGCTCGAGGAAGGCCGGGACTTCGCCGTGGCCACGGTCGTGGCCGTCAGCGGCAGCGCACCGCGCGGGCCGGGCGCCGCGCTCGCCGTCGACGCCGACGGCACGGCCATCGGCTCGGTCTCCGGCGGCTGTGTCGAAGGCGCGGTCTACGACCTGTGCGCCCAGGCGCTCGCCGACGGCGTGGCGGTGCGCGAGCGGTTCGGGTACAGCGACGAGGACGCCTTCGCCGTGGGCCTGACCTGCGGCGGCGTCCTCGACATCCTGGTCACCCCCATAACCGCCGGCGGACCGGACAGGAAGACATTCCAGACGGCGCTGACGGCTGCCGCCCGGGGCGAGGCGGTGGCACTCGCCCGCGTGGTCCGTGGCCCGGCTTGGCTCCTCGGGCGGGCGCTGGCGGTCCGTCACGACGGATCCTACGAAGGTGAAGTCGGCGGACATCCCGACCTGGACAGCGCCGTCGTCGACGAAACCCGCTCGCTGCTGAACGCCGGCCGCACCGGCACCTTCGACATCGCGCAGGACGGATCCCACTGCGAACCGGACCTGACCCTGCTCGTCGAGTCGATCGTGCCGCCGCCGCGCATGCTCGTCTTCGGTGCCATCGACTTCGCCGCGGCGCTGGTGCGCGTGGGCAAGTTCCTCGGTTACCACGTCACGGTGTGCGATGCCCGGCCCGTCTTCGCCACCCGGTCACGCTTTCCCGAGGCCGACGACATCGTGGTCGACTGGCCGCACCGCTACCTGCACCGCGCCCGGACCGACGACCGCACGGTGGTGTGCGTCCTCACCCACGACGCCAAGTTCGACGTACCCCTCCTGGAGACGGCACTGCGGCTGCCGGCCGCCTACATCGGCGCGATGGGCTCACGCCGCACCCACGAAGACCGCGACCGCAGACTCCGCGAAACGGGCCTCACCGAAGCCGAACTGACGCGCCTGCACTCACCGATCGGCCTCGACCTCGGCGCCCGCACACCCGAGGAGACGGCCCTGTCCATCGCGGCTGAGATCGTCGCCGCCCGCCACGGCGGAACAGGCCTGCCCTTGAGCGACTCACACACACCGATCCACCACGACACTGACGGGCGCCGACCGGGACGATCGGGGCGAGTGGCCGCGTGACGCGACCGCCAGCCATCCGTCAGGACGACCGGGACAGGCGCTGTCACGTTGGCCGAGCGGGTGGGACGATCTCCGGGTTGAGCCGATGCTTGAGCACGGCGTGATCGTCTCCTACGAGACCGGCCGCCGCTGGTGTGTGAAGTTCGGGCAGCGGTACGCCGATTCGCTGCGGCAGTATCTGTGGCGGGCCGTCGACCCGGACGGGAAGGTCCTCGGCATCCTCGTGCAGAAGCGGCGGGAGAGGGCCGTGGGCAGGTGGTCTTCCGCCGCTTCTCTCCTTTACGCCGTGACGCCGGGCACGCGAGCAGGTGTCGCGGGCCCGGCCGGCTTGCGGAAGTGGAGGGAAGGGCGGGGGGAAACCGAGGAGCGGTACGGAGCGGTGGCCGGCTCTCGTCGGCATGTGAAACGGCCACGTAGGGAGGCCTTGGCGCCACACCACTCCGCCACGAAAGCCCCGATCACCGTCTCCGTTCTGGTCCGAAACCGGATGGGAGCTCTGTTCGTCCCGCTACCTTCCCGGATACGGCCTCATGCCGAGGCAGGTGCTGCGGCCAGGCCCTGCTTGACGTGCCGTGTGGTCTCATCGGCGAGGATTTCGGGCAGACCCTTCTCGATGCCCGCCAGGGCCTGGGCCGCGACGTCGGCGGGGTCGGCCTTCTGCTCGCCGGTGATGACGGCGGCCATGTCGGTGTCCATGTAGCCGACGTGCAGCGCCGATACGGTGATGCCGCGAGGCGCCAGCTCCTCCCGGGTCGCATTGGTCAGCGCCCATGCGGCTGACTTGGCCGCCGAATACGACCCGTGGTCGGCGACGTGCAGCCAGGAGAGCACGGACAGGACGTTCAGTATCGCGCCACCGCCGTTGTCCCCGATGACCGGGGCGAAGGCCCGAGTCACGGCGAGCGGGCCGAAGAAGTTCGTCTCCATCTCCAGTCGCACCGCGTCCTGGCCGCCGGCGATCAGAGGTGTGCCCGTGGAGATGCCGGCATTGTTCACCAGCAGTGTCGCGTCGGATGCGATACGGGCTGCGGCCCGGATCGACTCCTCGTCCGTCACGTCCAGACGGAGCGGGGTCACGCCCTCCAGATCGACAGTCTCCGGGCGGCGCGCCGCCGCGTACACCTTCGCGCCGCGCTCCAGGAGTTGGGCGGCCAGGTGGCGTCCGAGCCCGCGGTTGGCGCCGGTTACCACTGCGACGGCGTCCTTGAGTTCCATGTCTGCTCCCGGTTGTGGGGGTCGTGCGATCGGACCCGACTTTAGATTATGATCATAATCTAAAGTCGAGCATAGGTTGGATTCCAACTGGCATCAAACTGGGGAGGGTTGATGGGGCGCGTGTCACAGACGCAGGCCCAGGGGAACTCGAGCAGTGAGCCGGTCAATGCGACGCCGCCCAGCAGGCATTGATCGACACCTGCCTCTCCGTCGAGCACCGCGACATACCGACGGGGTGAGCGACTTCGCCGACTGGCTTGCCGCGGAGGACCGGGACGGCATCACCCGGCTCTGCACGGTGCTCGGCGCACTCGTCGCGGCCGCCGCCACGCCGGGCCGTGCGACCGCGGTCACCGGACCGAAGGCGCACTGACCGCCGCCCCCCGGCAGCGACGTCCCTCTGTCGGCGTGGCCGATCGCCACAGCACGGGACGTCGCAGCCGACGAGACATGGATCAGAGCGTCTGGTTGACCAGGCCGATGTACTCGCCGAGCCGGTACTCGACGTCGAGCCCCTTGTCGGCGGCTACTGCGCCGATTCCGGCCGCGCGCGAGAGGAACCCGGGCTGTGTCAGGGTGTTCCCGAACGCGGCGAAGGAGGCGACGAGATCGGCTTCCGGCGGCAGTGTCGCTCGGTTGACCTGGGACTTCGCGGTCGCCAGTGCCTGCCGGTCGAAGGAGGCGAGGCGGGCGGCCGTCGCGTCGACGAAGGCGTCGAGTTCGGCGTCGGGCAGGGTGCGGGTGACCCATCCCCAGCGCTCGGCCAGGTCGGCGTCGTAGTCGGCACCGCCGAGGATGGCCTCGAGCGCCCGGTCGCGGCCGATCAAACGGGGCAGTCGCTCGGCTCCGCCCCCGCCGGGGACAAGGCCGATGCCTACCTCGGGCTGGGAGAAGAACGCCTTCTCACGGCTGGCGTAGCGCAGGTCGCAGGCCAGGGCCAGTTCGTTGCCGCCGCCGCGGGTGCGGCCACGGATGGAGGCGATGCTGACGTACGGGGCCTTGCTCAGGCTCAGGACTATGTCGGTCCAGACCGGGTTGCCGCCCTCGTGTTCGGGTGCGGGGATTCCGGCGGCCTGGGAGGCGTCGAAGTGGTTGAGGAAGAAGTCGGGGACCTCACTGGTGAAGACGACGACCTGGAGGTCGGGGTCCTTCTCGAACCCCGTGACGATCTCGTGCAACCGGACGAGGGTCTCGGGAACCACCAGGTTCACAGGCGGGTTCGCGAACGTGATCTTGGCGATCTGCGGGGTCGTCCGCTCGAGGCGGACAGTGCTGGGCTGGCTCATGGGATGTTGCCGTTCTCTTGGTAGTGGTTGGGGTATGGGTGGCGGCGGCAGCCGTGTTCGTTCGGCAGCCGAGGCTGGGGTGAGGTGCTGAAGGCGTTGCGGGCGCACGCGTTGCGTGTCGCCCGGTGTCACTGCCGGGCGCCCTCGCGGGTCAGCTCGCGCTTGAGGATCTTGCCCGTGGCGGTCATGGGCAGGGTGTCCGCGAATTCGATGATGCGCGGATATTTGTGTGCTGCCATGGTCTGGCGGCACCAGGCGATGAGTTCGTCCTCCGTCAGCTCGGAGCCGGGCTTGAGGATGACGAACGCCTTGACTTCCTCTCCATGACGGGGATGCGGGACGCCGACCACAGCGGAGAGACTGACCGCGGGGTGGGTGAGCAGCACCTCTTCCAGCTCTCGCGGGTAGACGTTGAAGCCGCCGCGGATGATCATGTCCTTCTTGCGGTCGACGATGTAGAGGTAGCCGTCGGCGTCCCTGGTGCCGATGTCGCCGGTGCGCAACCAGCCCTGGGCGTCCAGTACCTCGGCGGTCGCTTCCGGACGGCCGAGGTAGCCCTTCATGACGTTGTGTCCGCGTACCCACAGCTCGCCGGGTGCGTCGACCGGGGCCTCGGTGCCGTCCTCGCGCACCACGCGCACCTGGACACCCCAGACCGGGAGACCGATCGAGCCGGGCTTGCGAGGCCGGTCCAGGTGGTTGAAGGTGGCCACCGGGCTGGTCTCCGACATGCCGAAGCCCTCCAGGACCGGGACGCCGAAACGCTCCTCGAACGCGGTCAGTACTTCGACGGGCAGCGCTGACCCGCCGGACACCGCGATCCGCAGAGTGTCGGCGATCTTCACGAGGTCGTGCCGGTCCGCATCCGGGTGGTTGAGCAGAGCCCAGTACATGGTGGGCACGCCTGCGAAGACGGTGATGTTCTCCCGTTCCATCAGGGCCAGGGTGTCCGCCGGAGTGAACCGGGGCAGCAGAACAAGCGTCGAGCCCACGGCAAAGCCGGCGTTCATCAGGACGCTCTGGCCGAAGCTGTGGAACAGCGGCAGGGTCACCAGCTGCACGTCGTGCGGCCGGGTGTCGAAAAGCCGGACGCACAGCAGGGCGTTGTGTACCAGGTTGCTGTGGGTCAGCTCGGCGCCCTTGGGCTGCCCGGTGGTACCGCTGGTGTACAGCACCACCGCCGTGTCCGTCTCCGCCGCCGGCTGCGTGGCCCACTCGTCCGAGTGGCCCTGGGTGAACTGGGCCAGCGTCTCTCCGGCCGTCGATCCGCTCGTCACCCCGGGATCCTCGGTGAGCAGGACGAAGGCTTCGCAGTCGGGTGTGGCCTCGAAGGCGGCCCGTCCGCGTTCGCCCATCGGCAATTCGGCGCCGCCCTCGAAGCAGAAATACGCCTTCGCCCGGGAGTCACGCAGGTGGTAGGCCACTTCCCGCTCGGTCAGGAGAGTGTTGAGCGGAACGACGGAGGCGCCCGCCTTGAGGATCCCGTAGTAGACCACCGGGAAGTACGGCAGGTTGGGACAGCTCAGTGCGATCCGGTCGCCGTCCCCGATGCCACGGGCCACCAAGGCGGCGGCCACGCGGTTCGCCGCCGCGTTGAGTTCCCCGTACGTCCACCGTTCCTTGCCCAGCACCAGCGCGGTGTGGTCGGGGCGTGCCCGCGCGGTGTCCTCCAGCAGGACAGCCAGGTTGAGCATGTGCGTACCTCCACGAGGTCACGTCTTCGGGACACACCCACTGGCCGGGGCGCGTGTTGGTGAGTGTCGACGCCCGTTTGCGGCGTCTTCAGGCAGCGAGGAAGTCGGCTACCTGCTTGGTGAAGGCCCTGGCGTGCTGGAAGAGGAACGCATGGCCCGCGTCGCTGTAGAGCACCAGGGTGGCGTTCTCGAGGTGCTGGACGGCGGCGAAGGAAGCGAAGGCCGGAAGCATCACGTCGTGGACACCGTTGGCGTACAGAACGGGCTGTTTGATGGTCTCCAGTTCGGCTGCCACCTGCTCGAAGGGAGTCTCCAGGAGTGCGCTGACCGCGGTGAACTGGCCGCCCGCCGCCGCGGCGGAGATGCCGGGAACGCCGGCGGCGAGCCGGGTGGAGACGTGGTCGAGGTGGCTGAGTCCGGAGGCACGGGCCGCGTCGGTCTCCGGGTAGAACAGGTAGAGCATGTCCTCCGTGTCGCCGCCGTCGGGCTTGGACATGATGCCCATGACCCTCTCGCTCATGGGCGGCGCGCCGGGCGCCCAGGCGGTCGGGCTGCTGCCCGCCACGATGAACTTGCGCACCAGCTCGGGACGGTGAAGGGCCACGCGCTGCGCCACAAAGCCGCCCAGCGACCAGCCGAGCAGGTCGACCTGGGCGAGCCCGAGGGCCTCGATGAACTCGATGACTCCCTCGGCGAAACCGTCGAGGGAGTCGCGCGCCTCGCCGGTGGTGTAGCCGACGCCGACGTTGTCGAAGACGATCACGTCGTGGTCGGCGGCCAGGTAGTCCAGGAACTCCGGGTCCCACCAGTCGATGGTTGCCCGGAAGCGGTGCAGCAGGACCAAGGGGACTCCGCCCTGCGGACCCATGCGCCGGTAGGTGAAGGTCGCGGAGGGCCCCTCCACCGTGAGGGTTTCGGCCTTGTCTGCCAGATATGTGCTCATGACGTCCTTCTCTTGCTGTCGGGGGTCTGAGGTCGTGCTGGTCGAGGAGCGCTGACGAGGCGGATGCCTCGTTGCTGGTGCATGCTCGGCGGGTGTCAGCCGGCCAGCTTGTTGATCTTGCGGATCTGCTGGTCGAAGGCCCGGGCGGGCAGGAGCCGACGTGCGGTGCTGATGCGTCGGGCGTTGGGGCCGGCGGCGTACCGCAGCTTCGCCTTGGAGTCGGTGGCCGCCGTGACGATCGCCTTGGCGACGACGTCGGGCGAGTCCCCGTCGTCGTTGAACGACACCGCCACCTGGTCGGCGACGCGCCGCCGCTCCGCGTAGAACTCCATCGGCACGTCGGGCGCCACGGCGTTCGCCTCGAAGGCGGTGTTGGTGCCGGCGGGCTGGACGAGCAGCACCCGCACGCCGTACTCGCGGACCTCGTGGTCCAGCGACTCGGAGTACCCCTCTACCGCGTGCTTGGAGGCCGCGTAGGCGGCCATGAAGGGCTGGGGGATGAAGCCGAGGATGGAGGAGACGTTGATGACGCGTCCGAAGCCCTGGGCGCGCATCTGTGGCAGGACGGCCTTGGTCATGCGCATCACACCGAAGACGTTGATGTCGAAGACGCGCTGGGCCTGGGCGACGGAGTTCTCCTCGTCGGCGCCCGAAGAGCCGATGCCTGCGTTGTTGACCAGGACGTCGATCCGCCCGTAGCGGTCGATCACCTCCGCGACCGCGGCGGTGACCGAATCGTTACTGGTCACATCCAGGCCGAGGAAGGTCACGCCGTCGCGGCGGGTGACTCCGGACGCCTTCCTGCTTGTGCCGATCACCTCGAAGCCCGCCGTGACGAGCGCCAGGGCGGTTGTCTTTCCGATGCCGGAGGACGCGCCCGTCACGAGGGCTACCGGCCGTGTTGTCGTCATGATCTCTCTCCTGGCTCATTGAAGTACGCTCGTAATCTCAAGAGGGAGCGTAACAGCCTTCCAGGCAATATGCATCAGTGGAGTTCCTTTTATTGAGAATCTTGCGATAGAGCTGGCACAGTTATCGCTAGGAGCGTGGGTCAGTAACAGGTGACTGGTCGGGTGGCCGTGAGCGGTGGGATCAGTCGCGGTCGTCCGGTCGGCGCCTGTGAGGCCGGGGTGGGGTTCTGCCCGTGAGGTGTGCGGCCTGGTCGGACCGTGACGGGGCTGGGGCCCGGCTGATCAGCCGACCATGGCGGCGAGTCCGGCGGTTCCGGCGTGTCGGAAGATCTTGCGGAGGTTGTGGCAGGCGGCCAGCAGGCGCCACTCGCCGCGGGCGCCGTCTTCGCCGCGTAGGAGGAGCTGGCGGCCGTTCTGGCAGGTCATGATCTGGCCGAAGACGGGTTCGACGATGGCCTTGCGGCGACTGTAAGCGGCCTTGCCGGGCTTGGTCCGCAGCTTGCGGGCCATCCGCTCCTTCAGGGTGGCGTTCGCTGGTATCCGTCCGCGCGGTGCGGGCGGGACCTGCTCGTCGTGTGCCAGGCGTCCGGTTGCCATGAACGTGTCGGTGCCGCAGACCAGTTGACGGTCCCTCGCGGCGTCGAGATTTGGCCTCGGAGCAGTATCCGGTGTCGACAAGCGCTTGCTTGGGGTGGCGGCCGGTGTTCCGGGCCGACTGGTCGAGCATGGTGGTGTAGTTCCTGCTGCGTACCCAGGGGTGTCCATTCTTAGCCCCAAGTGAGGTTTTCGGGAGAGCTGCACTGCCCATGCTTCTGCCCGGGCTGGCAGGTGGGTGCCCTGCCTGACAAAAGGGGGAAGGCTGATGGCGGTCGAGCCGACAGAGACTGCGTGGCGGATTCAGGCGGCTGTTGCCGATTTGACAGCCAAGGCTGATTCGAAGGCCTCGTTTGCACTGACCATGCAATCCACGGCCTTGGCTGTCTTCGGACTGCTTGCGAGCTCCCAACGGGCGGCGGGCGAACTCGACTCGGGCGCCTCACGGCTGCTGCTGTGGTGCGGAGTCTTACTCATGGTGGGCGGCGCCAGCTGCGCCGCCTGGGCCGTCTCGCCGAACCTCCGAAAGGAGCGGCGAGGGCCGGAACGTGACGACGATTTCCTGTACTTCGGGCATGTTCGGCACTGGAACCGGCGGCGCTCGAAGAGGTCCTCCGGAACAAAGATCCGTTGCCACCGCTGTCCCGGCAACTGGTGGTGATGAGCGAGATCGCCTGGACCAAGCACCGTCGCGTGCAGTGGTCGCTCACGCTGGCAGTTGCAGGCTGCACCGCCTTCGCTCTCGCGACCATAGTCGGCTGACCTACCAGGAAGACAGGACGCTGATGAACTTCTGCTCCCTGGTATCCGCCGACGTATGGCGCGACCTTGTGGAACGCGGGCGCCGGCGAACGTTCCGACGTGGATCCGTGCTGCTGCGAGAAGGGGAGTCGCCGGACTCCGTCATCGCACTGGTCGAAGGCCTGGTGAAGGTGACGCAGATCAATGAGTGCGGGGACGAACTGACGCTGACACTGCGCGGACCAGGCGAAGTGCTCGGGGAAATGGGCGCCTTACTCGGGCGACCACTCTCGGCCACCGTCACCGCGGTCCGCCCCTGTACCGGGTTTGTTCTGCCAGCCCACGCCTTCCGCGGCTACATAGAGCGCCGTAGCCTGGAGACGGTGGTGTACCAGCTGACCGTAGAACGGCTCAACACCCACGAACGCCTGCGAGACACCGCATGGAACAGCGTCGTACCGAACTGCAAGCGTTCCTGGCAGCCAACAAGCCCTGCACTACCAAGAGCAGGTAGTACCACGATGGCAGCCCCGACGCTGAGCGAAAGCGCGGTCCGAGCAGTCATTGAGACAGTACTCCGGGATGCCCGGGAGACCGGGCACCGTCCCACCATTGCTGCGGTAGAGCGGCACCTGGGCGTCACCCATGCCACCTTCTATCGCAACTTCAGCCACCTGATTTCCTGGTTCAAGCAGCAGGCCAAACCCACCGACGGCTCTGCCCCGGGCGAGGCTGAACTTGCGCACAAGAAATCACCACAGAGTGTCATTGCCGACCTTCGGCGGGAAACGTTCAACTCCGCCGCACTGTGGCGATCTACGCCGAAACCATCCGTCAATTGACCCTGAGCTACGAGGAGATCAGAACTCGGGTCGAAAGTCAGGCCGGGGTCACGGATATCTCGAGCCGTCGCACGTCTCGTGAGTAGAAGTATCTGATGGTGCAAGCCGTCGGATCCGTTCAGGCAGATGCGTGCCATGCTGGGTGGTAGCTCCTGGTACTCCAGGTCACGAATGGAGTACCAGAAGCCGCAGCGAAACGCGCTAACACCACATTCCGTGCCGTGTCATGGCAGCGCGAGTGAGTCTAGTGGGCAGTCGCGAGAATGACGGCGAAGCCTGCGTCGGAATCCGCCCAGAGCTGGTCGGTTTCCAGGCCCGCGGCGGCCATTTCTTCTCGCAGCTCATCCGCGGTGAACTTCGCGCTGCGTTCTGTGATCCATTCCTCTCCACGGTCGAAGTGCACCGTGAGACCGAGTCGCTCGATCGTCACGTCCTGATCGGCGAGGCTGCGCAGCCTCATCTCGATGTGTTGTTCGTCCCGGTTCCACACCGCCCGGTGCTCGAAGGCGTCGGGTTTGAAATTGGCGTCCAGTTCGCGGTTGAGGACGTATAGGAGATTCTTGTTGAAAGCGGCGGTGACGCCTTCGCTGTCGTCGTAGGCCGCAATCATCTCCTCCGTGTCCTTGACCAGGTCGGCTCCGATCAGAAGGAAGTCCTCGGGGCGCATGATGCTGCGGATTTCTCGCAGGAAGGGAACACGGACGGGCCGACGGAAGTTCCCCAGCGTACTGCCGATGAAGGCGATCAACCGAGGCGCGCCCGTCGGCAGCTCGGGTAGTACCAGAGGGGCCGTGAAATCCGCGCGAAGAGCATGGAGTACGAGCTGCGGATACTCCTGGACGAGTTGAGCGCTGGCTTGGTGCAGGGCGTCCTCGCTGACGTCGACGGGGACGTAGTGGAGGCCTGCCGGGTCGAGGGCTTCCAGGATCAACTTTGTCTTCGTGCTGCTGCCTGAGCCGAGTTCCACGAGGCTGCGGGCCTTGGTCCGCTCAGCGATGTCGCGGGCATGGAGCAGAAACAATCCGAGCTCCGCGCGCCACAGCGGGTACTCCTTGAGCTGGGTGATCTCCTCGAACAGCTCGCTGCCCCGGGCATCGTAGAACCAGGTGGGCGCCGTTGACTTCGGAGTGTGTGTCAGGCCGTCTCGGATGTCGGCGCGCAGTGCCCTGGCGTAGTGCTCGGCGTCCAGGGTGTCGGTGTAGCCGTAGGTGCGGATGCCGGTCACTGGTGCCTCGCTTCGGTCGACAGCAGACTGTGGGGGCTCTGGGAGTTCGGTCCGGTGTTGCCCAGCGGCTGAGACCTGAAGGTGGTCCTCGGGGAATGGACAACGGACGGAATGAACGACCCCCATATCTCCGAGGATCCGGAGCCCAGCTCGATCGGGGTGCGGGCGCCGGTCGCCGCGGCGATCTCTCCGGAGCGGGCGACCAGGATCTCCCGTTCGGCGCGGGTCGGGTAGTACTCGGGCAGTTCGGTGATCTGCTCGAACAGCTCGCTGCCGTGGGCGTCGTAGAACCACTTCGGCGGCAGGGTCTTCGGGGTGCGGGTCAGACCCTGGAGGACGTCGGCACGCAGGGCGGCCTCGGTGGCGTCCTCCGGCAGGGTGCGAGTGAGAAGGAACGGACTCACGTGCGGGGCTCCTTCGCGGGTGCGGGTGGCAGGGCGTCGCTCGGTTCCTTCAGCGGGGTGAGCAGCACGTCCGTGCGGCTCGCCGCGAGCAGGGTGCGGTCGGGGACCTCCCGCCAGTGCGGGTCGTCGTCGCAGGGCTCGGAGGCCACGACCGTGCGGCGGCCGGGCTCCGAGAGATACCAGAGGGTGTCGCCCCAGGCCGTCGCGGTGATGCTCTCCCCGTTGGTCAGCAGCAGGTTGAGCCGGGAGTCGGGGGCCGCCGCGGCGACCTCCAGGACCGTGTCGGCCAGCGCCTGGCCCTCCTCGTCGCCGCCGTGCAGGCGGGCGAGGACGAGGGCCCACACGAGCGCCGAGTCGTTGCGTGCCTCCAGGGACAGCAGGTCGGCGGCGGGCAGGGTCTGCGTGAGGGGCGCGAGGGAGTGCGGCCAGCCCTTGACCGCGCCGTTGTGGCTGAACAGCCAGCAACCCGCGGCGAACGGCGCCGCCGCGGCCTCCGCGTCCGCGCCCGCCAGGGTCGCGTCCCGTACGGCGGCCAGCACGGCCCCCGAGCGGACCACCCGGGCCAGGTCGGCGAGGGACTGGTCCGCCCAGATGGGCCCGGCCCGCCGGTACCGGGCCGGTGCCGGATCCCCCTCGGCGTACCAACCGACGCCGAAGCCATCGGCGTTGACCGTGCCGTACCGCTGCCGCCTCGGCGCCCACGACTGCCGGTACAGACTGTGCGGCGGCTCGACGAGGATCCGGCCGAGTGGCTCCGCGGGGCCCAGATAGGCCAGGTGACGGCACATCAGACCGCCTCCGAGCGGGCCGTGCGGAACCCGGAGAAGATCTGCCGCCGGATCGGATAGTCCCAGTTGCGGAACGTGCCCCGGCAGGCCACCGCGTCCACGGCGAACGCACCGCCGCGCAGCACCTTGTGGTCGGGGCCGAAGAAGACCTCCGAGTACTCCTTGTACGGGAACGCCTCGAACCCCGGGTACGGCAGGAAGTCGCTGGCCGTCCACTCCCACACGTCACCGATCAACTGCCGTACGCCGAGCGGGGATTCGCCCTCCGGGTAGCTGCCGGCCGGCGCCGGGCGCAGGTGCCGCTGGCCCAGGTTGGCGTGCTCGGGGGCCGGGTCGGCGTCGCCCCACGGGTAACGCATCGAGCGGTCGCCGGCGGGGTCGTGCCGTGCGGCCTTCTCCCACTCGGCCTCGGTGGGCAGCCGGCGCCCGGCCCAGCGGGCGTACGCGTCGGCCTCGTACCAGCACACGTGCAGCACCGGCTCGTCCGGCGGCACGACCTCTGTCACGCCGAAGCGGCGCCGCAGCCACTGCCTGCCGTCGCGGCTCCAGTACAGCGGCGCGTGGATGGAGTTCCGGCGGATGTGTGCCCAGCCCGCCGCCGTCCACCAGCGCTCGTCGTCGTAGCCGCCGTCCTCGATGAACGCCTGGTACGCGCCGTTCGTCACCGGAGTCGTGTCGATGGAGAACGACGCCACCTCGCGCCGGTGCGCCGGGCGTTCGTTGTCCAGTGCCCACGGCTCGGTGGAGGTGCCCATCGTGAACGGGCCGCCTGGAATGAGGACTTCGGCCGGTCCGGTGAACAGCGGTACCGGGTCCGGGTCCGGGGCGGTCAGGGCCTGCGGGCCCCTGCGGAGCTGATGGGTGATCAGCATCGTCTCGTCGTGCTGCTGTTCGTGTTGCGCGATCATCCCGAAGGCGAAGCCCGCCTCCGTCAGCCGCGTTCCGTGGAAGGCGGCGCGCTCCAGCACGTCCATCACCCGGCCGCGCACGTCGGCCGCGTACGAGCGGGCCTCGGCGGGCGCCAGCAGCGGCAGCGAGGGCCGCTCCGAGCGCGGGTGCTCGAAGGCGTCGTAGAGGCTGTCGATCTCGGGACGTATCGCCTCCTGCCCGGCGACGGCCCGCAGCAGCCACTGCTCCTCCTGGCTGCCGATGTGCGCGAGGTCCCACACCAGCGGCGACATCAGCGGGGAGTGCTGTGCGGTCAGGTCCGGGTCCTCCACGCAGCTGGTCAGCAGCGTCGTACGGTCGCGGGCGGTGGTCAGGGTGGTCAGCGCCCGGTCGCGGAGCGCTTCGGCATCGACGGCCTCGTCGACGACGGGTTCGGTGTCGAGGGCGGGGTCGGTCATGTGCGGATGTCCTTCCCGTGGGCGGTGGAGGTCCCTCCGGTCGGGTGAGGCCGGGACTGGGGGAGATCCGTGCCGCGCAGGTGTTCGAGCAGGTCCTCGGCGGGGCAGCGGCCGGGAACGACGTACCGGTCCTGGTACGCCGTGACGGCCGCCGTGACCTCTGCGGTCGCGCCGAGCCGGGGCAGGGCCTCCAGGGCCGCCTCGAAGCACGCGACGGCCGCCTCGTGCAGCTCGGGGTCGGTCAGGCCGTGGCGGGCCGCGTCGATCCACAGCGGATTGTGCGGCGCGGGCAGCGACAGGGCCCGCTCGGCCAGCGGCTTCACGATCCGGTAGGCGGTCTCGGCGGCCTCCGGGTCGTCGAAGAGCGCCGTCGTCACCGCCAGCGGCACGATCCAGCCGTCGTCGCCGGGCTGGGCGTCGATCATGCGCAGTTCGAGATGGCCGCGCGGTCTGACCGGCGGGAACAGCGTGCTGACGTGGTAGTCGAGGTCTTCCCGGGTCGGCGGCCTCGGGGCCCCCGACCTGGTCCACTCCCGGAACGTCAGCTCCTCGGGCACGTCCCACGGGCCCCCGTCCCGCCGTACGCACATCACGGGGGCGTCCAGCACGTGCCGGGCCCAGGCGGTCCGCGGATCGACGTCGAGCGGGGGTGCGCCCGCGCGGCCGGGGCCTATGTCCATCCACAGCAGTTGGCGGCTGGAGAGCCAGCCGGTGGGCTCGTGCCCGGCCGCCGGGGAGTTCGCGAACGCGGCCACCAGGACCGCCCCCAGCTGGTGCGCCAGCCACCAGCGCCGCCCGAGACCGAGCGGCCCGGGCTCCTCGTGACCGGCGTCCAGGCACACCTGGACGGAGGCGGAGGTGCACATCATGGCGCGGCCGGCCGGGCCGGTGCGGTCGAGGCAGGTCTCCATGGCGTCGTAGCGCGGCTCGCGCAGGAACCGGCGGGGCGTGTGCCAGGGGTCCTGGCCGATGCCGACGAGGCCCAGGCCGTCCTCGGCCAGCACCGCGCGGACGGCGGTCAGGTCGGCGGAGACGGTACCGATGCACTCCATCAGGGAGGCGGCGGGCGGTGAGCTCAGTTCCAGCTGGCCGCCGGGCTCTGTGGTGAGCGCCGACCTCAGGGGCACGGTACGCAGTGCGGCGTAGGCCGCTTCGAGTCGTTCGGGTGTCACGGGGAGCTGCGGTGTGCGCAGCTCATGGACGAGCCATTCCACTTCGACCCCGACGGTGCGGGGTGGACCGGTCTTGAAGCAGATGCCCCGGACCAGGGCCTCCACCTCGGCTTCGGTGACAGCGGTACGGGGCTCCGTACAGTCACTCGGCGTATGGGACATGTCGGGATCCTCCTGAGATTCCACCATGTCACCGGCCCGCGGTCTGATGGGGCGGGCCGGTGTCACTCGTCCCACCCAAGACCCTCGCGTCCGATCGCACAAGGGTACACATCGTCGCAATTGGGGCCGGGAATCTCCGTTTCCTGGGTGTTTTCGAGGAGTTTTCCGGGCACGTCCGGCCCGGAAAACTCCGTTGCACGGCAAGACCAGAATCGCTCAGGATGCGTCTGTGAGCATGACGGGGGAGGTGGCCCGGGGCGCCGGGATCCAGGCCGCGCCCGGGACGGGCCGCAGCGGCCGCAGGGACGACGAGAACA